>CBFGVN010000098.1:0-9319 GCA_965651845.1 uncultured Chryseobacterium sp.
ACCGTCTTCCTGAAGAATTTCGCAAACCTCTGAAATATTGAAAAGTGTATGAACTCTGAAACCTTTGCTTTCCAGAAGCTGTTTTCCACCTTGTTCTCTGTCCAGAACTACAACGATGTCAGCTACTTTGATGTCTTCCTGCTCGATTTCAGCGATGGTATCGATCAAAGATTTTCGGGCAGCAATCACGTCTTCTACCAAAAGACAGTTTTGCCCTTTCTGGTAAATGCCTTCGATCATTTTTTTAGTACCGTATTCTTTGGCTTCTTTTCTTTTGATAATCAATGGGATATAGCTTTCCAGAGACATGGCTGTAGCCATTGGAAGCGCAGCATAAGGAACCCCGCAGATCAGATCAAAATTATCCAATGGAAGCATTTCCAATAAATAATTTGCCAGATTTTTCAAAATTTTAGGATCTGAAGCTAAAGGTCTTAAATCTACGTAAAACGGACTTTCAATACCGCTTTTTAATGTAAATCTTCCGAATTTGATGATACCAAGCTTGTAGCACTCCAAAAAGAATTCTTTTTTACTTTCCATTATTTTTTATTAGATGTTGCAAATTTAAGGAAATGATGTTAAATGTCAATTGTGAATTTTGCTTTGCGGATGAATAGTGAGTTTTTAAACACGAATCTCACAAATATTTTCACAAATAAACACAAATATCTGCGAGAGAATTTTTTAACGCAAAGATTTTTATTGATTATTTTTATTTAAGTGAGCAAAGAAAAATCAACAGGTTGATTTGATGAAGCTTCGCCGTTAGATTCGTGCAGCAAATTTATTTGCCTTTTCTTCCTCAAAAGAATTTTATTTTAGAAAAAACTTTATGTTTAATTAATAAAATACAAACATCTACATAATCAGCGAGAGACATTTAATCTCAATATTTTAAAACTCTGCTAAACAAATTAAATATTGACCATTCACAAAAAACATCCTAAAAAAGGATGTTTTTATTTATTTTACAATTTCGGCGTCGATTACTTTTGTGTTGCCCGAGTTGTACTTTTGCTCGGCTTCCCAAAGCAGGAATTTATCTACCTCCCTGATGAGTTTCGGGATCGCTAACGATAAAATCGCAAGATCATCCAGAACTCCGATCACAGGAACGGCAACTTCCGGCAGAAGATCAATCGGGGAGATTACGTACAAAAGTCCTAGTAATGGTAAAATAACATCAATGGATTTCATTGGATATTGTCCTTTCTTCCACATTTTTACCATTCTGAAAATATCAGGGATTTTTTTTACGAAACCTTTGTGCGCGATGGCTTCCTTCGCCAAGTTTAATTTTGAATATTTCATTTTGTGTTTAGTTTTAAATAATTTTTAAACTCTTTAAAATTCGCAAATTTTATACCAACTAATTATAAAATTTAGTTAAAAATTATTTTATGATATTATCAATGAATTGATGAGTAGACTCTGTGTTCCAATCTCTTGATGCATCTTCCTTGATTAAAATTCTTCCGTTTTTATCCAAAAGATAAGTTGTAGGGAAAACTTTCGGTAATATTTTCTCTGAAATCGGACTTTGAGCAATATAAACAGGGACATTATAATTATTTTCCTTTAAAAATTTTCTTACAGCATCTTCCTTATCGTTCATCGCGATCAATACAAAATCTACATGATCTTTTCTTGTATCATATAATTTTTGGATAGATGGCCATTCTTTTCTGCACGGAGGACACCATGTTCCCCAGAAATTTAGGAAAACCGCTTTACCCTTGAAATTTTTAAGATTCGTATTAGGAACATTGATTCCCTGGAGCTCAACATCGTAATCTTCATCACTTACATGAACTGCATTTTCAATTGTTGCTATGGGGAAAAAAGTATCCTGTAATTTTTCTTTTACGCCCGGAACAAATGCAATCACTCCGATAATGACGATTAATACAAGGTAGATGATGTTTTTTTTCATTTTACTTTTTGATAAAAATTTAAACTGCAAAAATTATTTTTTTTGATATCCTTCGACGGCTTCGCGCTCAGGATTAAAATGTGAATCTTACAAATTAAAAAATAGTTAGTATTAGCGATGTCATCCTGAGCGCGAAGCAGTCGAAGGATTTTTTAAATATAGACTTTTAACTATAACAATTCCAAAATCTCCTGAACAGCATCTTTCCCCCGGTTTTTAGCATAATAAATCTGAAGATCATTATAAAATGTGTCTTTTGGATATGCTTCAGGATCGGCTTTATATTTCATTAACAATTCTTTCCCGTATTTTGGACGAGGTCCCCAAGAATTTTTTACGTTAAAATCTTTATCCAGGATAATAACTTTCGGAATTGATTCTGTTCCGTTCGTTAAAAATTGATTGATTAAACTTTTATCGCTGTCTCTAAGGAAAATTTTCACTTCGTTTTTACCTTCGAAAAACTTCACCAAAGCAGGAACAGTAGAGCTTGCATCACCACACCAAACTTCAGAAATAATTAAAATTTTTCCGTCAAAGTTTTTAGATTCAAGTTCTTTTAATTGATCTTCATCCGGAACGTACTTTTTCAGAGTTCTCTCAATTCTCTGAAGTCCCAGTTCATAATATTGTTTATAATCGATTTCCTGTTGAGAAGCGGGATTTTCTAATCTTTGTTTTCCTATTTGTACATACTCTTCGAAAGAGATGCTTTTATCCCAGTAATTTTCCATTACTAAAAATTTATATTAAAAATTATTGATATTTCTTGTTTTATTGATCAGAAATAAATCTGCCAAAACGAAGGCTGCCAAGCTTTCCACGACAGGAACGGCTCTCGGAAGTACACAAGGATCGTGACGCCCTTTTCCTTCTACAATCACCGGATTTCCATCTTTGTCTACGCTTTCCTGAGGCCTTAAAATTGTCGCGATGGGTTTAAAAGCCACACGGAAATAAATGTCCATTCCATTGGAAATTCCACCCTGGATTCCTCCTGAAAGATTGGATTTTGTCGTAAAATCTTCGTTGAAAAGATCATTATGCTCCTTTCCCGTCATTTTTGCCCCGCAGAATCCGCTTCCGTATTCGAAGCCTTTTGCAGCATTGATGTTGAGCATCGCTTTTCCCAATTCTGCCTGAAGTTTCGAGAAAACCGGTTCGCCAATTCCCACCGGAACATTTTTAATGACACAAGTGATGGTTCCCCCGATTGTATTGCCTTCTTTTTTGATTTCTTTGATTCTTTCGATCATTTTTTCGGCAGTCTCCGCATCGGGACAACGAACCTCATTGCTTTCAGTTTTTGAAAAATCTAAAGCCTGATAAGGTTTTTCACAGAAAATTTCACCGACGGAAGAAACGTAAGCGTTGATCTCTATATCTGACAATAATTGTTTAGCCAAAGCTCCCGCAACTACCCAGTTCATAGTCTCTCGTGCAGAAGATTTTCCTCCGCCTCGATAATCTCTCAAGCCGTACTTCTGATCATACGTAAAATCTGCGTGACTCGGACGGTACGATTTTGCAATATGATCATAATCTTTAGATTTCTGATTTTCATTTTCGATGATGAAACCAATGGGTGTTCCGGTGGTCTTTCCTTCAAAAATTCCTGAAAGAAATTGTACGGTATCACTTTCTTTTCGTTGGGTCACAATCGCCGACTGGCCGGGTTTTCTACGATCCAGCTCATACTGAACTTTATCGAAATCTACCGCTAAACCCGCCGGAAAATTATTGATGATCCCACCATAAGCCAGACCGTGGCTTTCCCCAAATGTTGTAAGACTGAGAAGATTACCTAGAGTATTTAACATGACACAAATTTACGGCTTTTTCTTTAGATAGAAAGCTCCGGAAATTTGTTCTATTTATATGAATTGTTGATAGAATTGATAACTTTTTCTGCTTCTTTTTTCTCTTCAGGATTCAGTTTTTTCCAGATAAATCCTTTTTTAATGTTTTTTTCGTCAATCAGCTTTGGGAAGATGCTGGCTTTTATATCTTCAAAAATAAAACTTTCGGAAATGGCAGGAAGTTGTGTGTCAAAATTATAAGGATATTTTTTAGAAACATTGAATTTTAGATTTCCGATTTTATAGGATTTAAACTTGTTGTAAGTTGAAGGTTTATAAAGCTGTTCTTTTTCAAATTTTCCCATAAAATTTCCGAGTTTAAAACTAGGGAAATAGGTTTGAAGGATATTAGGTAAAGTAAGAAATCCGATGAAAATTAAACTTAAAACAGAAAATACAGCAATTGATTTTTTTTGATTGAAATAATTAATAAAAATCACAAAGAAAATCACAAAAAATATGTCGATGAAAAACCTGTATTGAGCGGAAAATAATAGGACTAAGATGCTTTTAGTAATAATTGAAATGCAAATCAGGCTGATGGTTTTATTCTTTTTTATGAAAGTAAAAACTATGAAAATCAGTAAACTGAAAATGAAAAGGATATTAATTTTTGCCTTAATTCCATCTAATAACAGCCAATTTTTGATATAGTCAAAACCGGAAAACTTTTGAATTTCCTCATAAGAATACTGCATGTCATATGTTTTTTGAATGGCATATTGAGAAGAAATTTTTAAGACTTCGGGATTCGGTTTCCAAGTTATTCCCAAATCCCCGATTGATACCGGAAAAATAGGGTAGCCAAAAGTGTAAATGTTTTTAATAAAAAATAATAAAACGATTACAATTCCAGGAATTAAATTTTTAATATTTGATTTAATAATAAAAATAGAGTAGAGGAAACTTAATATCGGGAGCCAGATCATCGTTGGCTTTATGACAAAAACAAAAACTGAAAAAGCGAATAGGAGAGAGGTGTTTTTATTCCCTTTTACAATTTCATTTAAAATAATTAATGAAAAAATGATTACTGGTAAATCCGGAGTGGGAGATTGTGAGAATAACAGTAAAACCGGAACAAAACATAGCTGAATCCAACTTTTCTTTTCTATTATATATAAGGTATAAATTATTAATAAAATTGAATTGATTCTTAAAAACGGATCGGAGAAATTTGAAAATCCGGACTGAAAGATATGCCATACCGACATTTGCCCTAAAGTAAGATCGAGATTTGAAATACCTTTGATGATTCCAAACTCGGTCAGCCATTTTATGGTAGGAACATAATATCCAAAATGGTCTAATATATAAGGATAGAACGATCCGCAAAATAAAATAATTAATGAAATAAGAGAAATAAGCGAATAATCTTTTTTTGAAAACCCGTAAAATTCCAGATATAATTTATCTTTAAAAAAATAAATCATTCCCAATAAAACGGTAGTAATTTCTACATATATATTTAAAGGAATAAAAAAAGCCAGAATCGTCCAGATCAAACTGATTCCTAGAATCCCGGATATAATTTTTCCCGCAATTCCTCCCAGTAAAGAACCGAAGAGATTCTCCATGATTTTCCCAAAACCCATTAAGGCCGGAACAATGATAAGGGTGGAAAGCAGAATAAAAATCATAAAAAAAGATTGCCTAAAAATAAGCAATCTTTCTTTGTTATCGTGAAAATAATATTATCTAGGTTGTACCCGGCCATCTTTTCTGTCTTCGGCTCTACCGATTGTATACCCGGTTGCACCACCGACTACACCGCCGATTACTGCTCCAAGACCTCTGTTTTTCTTAGCAATAATGGCACCCGCCGCAGCACCTCCTACTGTACCGATAATCGTACCTTTGGCAGCTTTACTCATCCCTTTTTTCTGGGTTGTAGTTGTACCCTGTGAAGCGGAGCTTCCGTTATTTGCATACGTTCCGTTTCCTGAGCTTTGGCTAGGTCTGTCTCTATATACAGTATGTGTTTCTCTTATTACTTCGGGTCTTGAATTATTAGCAGCAGCGGTTTTAGCTTTCTGAGCTTCCACAGTACTATCTGCTTTTTTCTGAGCCTCATAAGCCATTTTCTCTTTCTCGATCGCTAACTTTTGTTTTTCAATTTCAAGCTGTCTCATCTGGAATTCAACTTTTTGCTGTTCCAGGGATTTTTCAGCTATCTGATCATCTTTTTTACAGGCTGTCAATAAAAATACGGACAATAAACCTGTTAACACTATACTTTTCATAACTCAAATTTTAATAAGGATGTCAAAGCCAAAACGAACTTTGATTCTTTACTATTTTCAATTATGAAGCCAAGTTTTAGTTAATTAATGTTAAAAAAAATGAAAAAATCTTAAAATATTGATTTTGTTGACGTTTAAAAAGGATTTAAAAATCAATTTCTCACCATATTAAAAGTATTAAATGTAATCTTTCGTTAATTTTCTCTTTTTGCTGAATTAATATGAATTCATTATTTTTGATATACCAAATTACAATATCATGAAAAAATTTACAGTAAAAGCTTTGCTTTGTGCAGGGCTTATAAGTGTCGTTGGTTCATGCTCGTCAAACGATGATTTGATCAGCAGTAATGCAGAGAAAGAACAATTGAGCTCTAAGGAAGTTTCAAAGACGAAAACATATAAGATTCGTTACGGACTTCTTTCTCAAAGTGGAGTAAAAATCCTTTCGGGAAGCTATGATGTGGGAAGTTTTGTTGCGACCAATACGGCTACCGGAGAAGCTTTTGAAACTTATCTTGGTGGAGGATTTCAATCGCTGCCGAAATATTATGATGGTGTTCCGGCCGGAACGTATACTTTTTCGGCGATGCAGGGACAGGGAGGCTGGGTAGGATACGGTTCTGTAACGGGAGTTGTTTCTGATAACCAGGTAGATGCAGATGGATATATTACGGTGTACATTCCCATTGTTTGGGAAGAGTAATGAAATTCACTTTTATTCCATAGGTATAGTTTTCAATTAATTAAAATAGATTTTAACTAAAATTATTCGTTAATATTTTGTTCATTTATATTAAAATAAATGTTAATTTTAAGAACCTAAAAAAAAACTGATAAACTATATTATGGAAAATTTTGACTTTTCACTTATTTTAACATCAACTATTTTGTTTATTTCATTAATGCTTGCTATCTTTGGGCTCTACCAAATTCTCAAAAGGAGAAATTATAGATCAGGCTTTTTATATTACAATGATTCTTTACAGTGGAGGAGATATTGTAAAAAGAAAATATAGTAGCTGCTAAGCTATGTACAAGTTCTGTTCAGAACACTCTGAATAGATTTTTTTCATCATTTGTGTTTTTACGGCCTCCTGAAAAGGGGGCTTTTTTTGTGCCCTGCAAAAAAAATATTCGGCTTTATGATTCTGCTCATAGTATTCATTACAGTTAAGTGTTTAATTTTAAGCAAATAAAATAATAAACACCCAAAAGTATTTTTATGAAAAAATTAATCTTATTAATGATCGGATTAGGATTTTTTGCAGTAAGCTGTAAAAAACAGGAAACACAGGTTGATAAAAACTCTGCGAATGATTCTATGACAACAAACAGCTCCGTAGGCCCGATGGATACTACGACAACTGTTCGGGACAGCAGTATGAACGATACTAATCAGACAACGGGAACAAATACAAACGGAACTACAGTTACCCCTTCAGGAGCTATAAGGACAGATTCTGCAAGATAGCACACTTTTTTTAGACCCATACTTTTTTAAAAAAACTCCTCAAATGAGGAGTTTTCTTTTATCAATTTAAATATTAAGTGTTGCTTTGATTTTGTTCATCAGCCTGTAAGGAATTTTAGTCTGATAATCCAGGAGGTTATAAATTTCCTGCGAATTGGTATAATGAGCAGGAACATCCTTATTCTGTATTTTTGTGATACCTCTTCTCTTCATGGCCTCGTGGATCACTTTGGCAAAAGAGTCTTTAGCGCTCTGTTTTGATCTCTGCTGAGAAATCCCGTTGGAATGAAGTCTGTATTTGTAAAGAACTTCTTCAATGAATTTTGCATCACCTATTTCCAGAAGTTTAAGATAAAGATCCTGATCTACAGCATTCTTCAGCTCTGGATTAATTCCGGATGTCTGCAGGTATGCTTCTCTTTTGAAAACGAAAAATGCAGAAAGCTGAATAGGAGTATTAAAAAAATATTTATCGTTGTGGATCTGTTTGATTTTAGAAAATACCTCTTTCGGATTAAGTTTTTCATCGCAAAATACCAATTGAGAATATACTGCTATAATCTTATTATTATGCTTATTGAATTCATCTATTGCGCATTCAAGGGAATAATAAAAAAGAGCGTCATCTGGGTCTAGATAAGCACAAAAATCTCCGGTTGCCAGATCTGCGCATTTTCTTTTTGTGTATCCGCAACCTTTATTAATGTCATTTTTATATAATTTAAAACGATCATCATTTTTTATTATTTCTTCAATAATTTGTACAGAATCATCTGTTGAACAATCATCTACAATAATTACTTCCCAATTCTCGTGGCTTTGTGAAATAATTGATTCATAACAATCTCTAAAATATTGGCCATTGTTATAATTTGCGATTAATATGGATGCTTTATTCACCTCTCATTGATTTAAACTATTAGACAAAGTTATTTAACATAATCTTAAAAAAATATGATTTAGATCATGTGTAATTTTAATAAAAATGTGTATTTTATAGAATTATTTTCTAAATACACTTCTAATAATGATGTGTCGTAATCTATTATTAGTCAATTGCTTAAAATTAATTTTATTCAAATGCGAATAATTGTTTATAGAAAATAATAAAGCATTATTATTCCATTTTGAACAAAAATTAACATGCAGTTTTATAAAGTGAAGTGAATTTGGTCCGTAATCCCAGAACGGGTACCAAATATTGTAGTATAAACAAATATAGAATTTGTAGTTTGGATATTTTCAAAAAAGTTATAGATAAAATGATTATTAACTATATATATAATAGATGAGAATTTGTAGTATTATGTTTAATTCGTAAGTAATTGCTGTTTTGCTTGATTTTTATTAAAGAAAAAGATTATATTTAACAAGGTTTTGCTGAAAAAGTTTGTGTATTTTAGAAATAATTTAATTTCGGATCGATTTATTTTTTATATTTATAAAAATAAAATTCATTATTATGATATTAGCTGTGGAATCTGCAAGCATTAAAGCACATGAATTGGATTTGGCACAGCAAATTCTGATAGTTGGAGTAGTTGTTTTGGTTGGGCTTTTAGGATTTGCTTTCATAAATAGCTGGAACAAAAGATAAATTTTGTTTACTCTGATTCATTCTTAAATCTTTTAAGTACTATAAAATATCCGTTGCATTATAAAAATGTGAAAGGCAGCCGTATGTTTTGAAGTCTGATAATTGATAAAATATTAGTATCTAAAATTTAATTTTATTACAATTAATAAGACGGCATAAAAGCATGTATAATTTTCCTGAAATTTTATTAAAAAATATTAAATTTAAAGT
>CBFGVN010000099.1:0-9315 GCA_965651845.1 uncultured Chryseobacterium sp.
AGCATTAATAAATTAAAAAAATAAATTAAAATTAAAATAAAATGTCAATTTTAGTAAACAAAGATTCTAAAGTAATTGTACAAGGATTTACAGGGAACGAAGGGACTTTCCACGCTGGCCAGATGATCGAATACGGAACAAACGTAGTAGGTGGTGTTACTCCAGGAAAAGGAGGAAGCGAGCACCTAGGGAAGCCTGTATTCAATACTGTAGCTGATGCTGTTGCAAAAGCTGGGGCAAACGTGAGTATCATTTTCGTACCACCTGCATTTGCTGCGGATGCTATTATGGAAGCTGCTGAAGCAGGTATCAAAGTTATCGTATGTATTACTGAAGGTATTCCTGTAGCAGATATGGTAAAAGTAAAATCTTACATTGCTGACAGAGACTGCAGATTGATAGGTCCGAACTGCCCTGGAATCATTACTTCTGAAGAAGCTAAAATTGGTATTATGCCAGGTTTCGTTTTCAAAAAAGGTAAAGTAGGTATCGTTTCTAAATCTGGTACACTTACTTATGAAGCTGCAGACCAGGTAGTAAGAGCTGGTTACGGTATCTCTACAGCAATCGGTATCGGTGGTGACCCAATCATCGGGACTACTACAAGAGAAGCTTTAGAATTATTCATCAACGATCCTGAAACTGAAGCGGTTGTAATGATTGGTGAGATCGGTGGTGGTCTTGAAGCAGAAGCCGCAAGATGGTACAAAGCTAGTGGTTCTACAAAACCGGTTGTAGGTTTCATCGCAGGACAAACAGCTCCTAAAGGAAGAACAATGGGGCACGCTGGTGCTATCGTAGGTGGTGCAGAAGATACAGCTCAGGCAAAAATGGAGATCATGAGAGAAAACGGAATCAACGTTGTAGATTCTCCTGCTGATATCGGTGCAACAGTTGCAAAAATATTAGGATAACATAAAACATAACGATATGAAAAAATTTTTATTAGCCTCTGCATTGGCCTTTTCTACTATGTCATTCGCTCAGATAGATCTAAGCAGTACAAGATTTGGTATCTCTGCAGGAGGTAACTATTCGGGTGTAAAAAACGCTCACAATCCCTCTGGAAAAAGATTCACTGTTCAGGCTGGAGTTTTAGCTTTAATCCCTGTGGGTAAAGCAAATCAATTCTTCATTCAACCCGAAATCCAGTATTTTGGGGCTGGAGAAACCGGAAAGAACAAAGATTCTAAAGGTGTTGATGGTTATGACGCTGTTTATGCTAACGATTATTTAAGCGTTCCAATTAATTTTAAAGCTTATTTTTCTGAAGCAGAATCTGAGTTTTTTGGAGTTATAGGTCCTAGATTCAATTTCTTGTTAAGTCAGAAAGTGAAAAACGCTCCTATATCAAGACCGTATTACGACCCTGATTATGAAGTTCCGGGCAATCCGCAATTGAACGGAAAAGCAAGCAGCTTCAATTTTGGAGTTGGTCTGGGAGTAGGGTATAGCTACAAGAGACAGCTGGAACTTACGGCTAGATACGATTTTGGTCTTTCAGATACTTATCCGGGACTTAAATACGAACCAAAAGGATCTGATAAAAGTAAGTCTGAACAAGTTATTAGCTTGAGCTTAAGTTACATCTTTAATTAAATAGAATAAGATTTATTTCAAAGAATAAAAAATCCCGAAACCTAGTTTCGGGATTTTTTTATTCATACAAGAATTTTAATTGAAGTTTTGAGTTCTTAGCTAAGTGAAGAAATTACCCCTTAATCCACTTCCAGATTTCCTTTAAAGTAGCTTTATTTCCGTACATTAAAATACCTACTCTGTAGATCTTCCCCGCAAGGAAAATCATGAAAATAGTCGTTCCTAAAAGCAATGCAATCGACAGAGCAATCTGCCACGCCGGAACTCCAAAAGGAATTCTTGCAATCATCGCAACAGGCGAAGTAAACGGAATGATCGATAACCAGAAACCAAGCGGCCCGTCGGGATTATTCATTAAAGAAAAACTTCCATACATTCCCAAAGTCAGTGGTAAAATGGCAAATAAAGTGAATTGCTGCGTTTCCGTTTCATTATCTACGGCAGAACCAATTGCAGCATAAATTGAGCTGTAAAAGATATATCCCAGCAGGAAAAATACGATGAATACAAAAATAATTAAAGGAAAATTTAATTCTAATAAACTATGAGAAACCTGAGTTGCAATTTGAGCAATATCAAATTTGCTGGCCAATTCTTCATTTCCCCCGGGAATATTTTTTTGCAAAGAAAATCCGGTATTTAGAACCAAAGCTCCGATCACAGACATCGTAATCCAGATAAGAAACTGTGTCAAAGCGACCATCGTTACCCCTAAAATCTTACCCATCATCAGCTCAAAAGGTTTTACAGAAGAAATGATAATTTCCACCACACGGTTGTTTTTTTCTTCCAGAACGCTTCGCATTACTCTCACTCCATAAATGATGATAAACATGAACGTTACGTACATTAAAAGGATGCTCAGCCCACTTTTTACTCCAAAAGCAAGGTCAGAATCTTCTTTGTTGTTTTCGGAAACGTTGATGGTTTTTAAGGTAAAGCTTTTATCAAGATTATTCAATTGCGTTTCAGCGATACCCAGCTGTTTAATCTTTTCTTTTTTAATCACATCTGTAATGTCGGAAACGATTTTTTGTTTCGTATCAAAACCGATTTTACTATTAATAATAAGTCTTGTATTTTGCTGTAAATCATCAAAATTCTGGTTTTTTAATTCAGGTAAAATTAAAATTCCATCCAATGATTCATTATCTTTCAGGTTGTTGATTTTTGCTTTTTCATCGGCTGCAGAAACAAAAACATAATTAAGTTGGTCGTCGGATTTTAATTGATTTTTAAATAAACCGCTTTTGTCCACCACTTCAATAATGCTGTGGGATTCATTCGCTTTAAACATTAAGCCGATAACCGCCCCGAAAGCTACTAATAGAACCGGAGCCAGAAGCGTTAATATAATGAAGGATTTTTTCTTAACCTGCGTAAGAAATTCCCTTTTTGTAATTAAAAAGATATTATTCATAATTAAGCGTTGTTGCTTACAGCATTGATAAAAACTTCATTCATACTCGGAATTCTTTCATCGAATGATCTCACCTTTCCTACATGTACAAGATCGAGAAGGATATGATTCTGGTCGGCTTCGTTTTTCAGATCAAAGGAAACCAAATTGTTTTGATTGGATAAATTAAAAATGTCATATTTATTTTTAAAATTTTCCAGTTGGGAATCATTTACTTCAGAAAGAGTGATTCCGAAAATATTTTTCTTGAATTTTTCTCTTACGTCAAAAACTCTTCCGTCGATAATCTTTTTAGAATTATTAATCAAAGCAACATAATCACACATTTCCTCCACACTTTCCATTCTGTGGGTAGAAAGGATGATGGTGGTTCCGTTATTTTTAAGCTCGATAATCTGATCTTTAATTAAATTGGCATTCACAGGATCAAATCCCGAAAACGGCTCATCCAAAATTAAAAGATGCGGTCTGTGAAGAACAGTCACCACAAATTGGATTTTTTGTGCCATTCCTTTTGAAAGTTCAGACAATTTTTTCTTCCACCATTGGTCGATGTGTAACTTGTCAAACCATTTTTTAGCCTCATTCAGGGCATCATTTTTACTCATCCCTTTCAGTTCTCCGAAATAAAGAAGCTGATCACCTACGGTCATGTTTTTATAAAGGCCTCGTTCTTCAGGCATATAACCAATATCTTTAATATGATGAGGATTAAGCTTCTGTCCGTTGATTTGTACCTCTCCGGAATCTGCCTGGGTAATCTGATTGATGATACGGATGAAAGAAGTTTTTCCCGCTCCGTTCGGGCCTAAAAGACCATAAATACTGCCTTTCGGAACATGGATGCTGAAATCATCCAAAGCTACCTTTTTTCCGGCATTGTAGGTCTTTCTAATATGTTCAGCTTTTAGCATTAATTTGTTTTTACTTATTAGTATTAAAAAGTTCCGAAAGTTACGGAATTATTAAAACAGATTATGGCTAAAAGAAAAAATCCTGATGATTATCAGGATTTAATTTATTGTTTTACGATCTGGGTAACCTTCTGTGTGTTGTCACTTAAAATATAGCGGATCAAGTATTTTCCGGGTTTCAGTTTTTCAATATTTACTTCCCCAGAATTCATATTTACCGAATAACTTGCAACTTGGGTTCCCAAGATTGAATAAAAAATCACACTTTTGATTCTTAAGTTAGAATCTTTTGCCTTAACGATAAGGAAATCCTTTGCAGGATTTGGATAGGCAACAAGCACTCCGTCGTCAGATTTCTGACTGAAGGAACTAGGCTCCTTGATTTGAGCTTTCATATTGTTGGAAAACCCAACAAAAGCGCCTAAAAAGATAAATAAAAGTAAAAGTTTTTTCATCAAATTATAATTTCTCAGGTTAGTTTAAAACAAAAATAAAAAATTCTACATTCTCTTGCAATAGTTTTTTGTAGAACTTGTAGTAAATTTGTATTAAATTTTATTCAAAAAGTATTCCAAAAATGATACATTCAAGAAATAGAAGGCTGAGAGTAAACGAATCTCTAAGAAGTATGGTAAGAGAATGCACCCTTACAACCAATGATTTTGTAATGCCGATCTTCGTAATGGAGGGCGAAAACAAGCAGGAACCCATCCCGTCGATGCCTGGAATTTTCAGGAGAAGCATAGATCTGACGGTAAAGGAGTGTAAGGAATTATTTTCTTTGGGTGTAAAATCTGTTAATTTGTACATGAAAGTTTCGGAACATCTGAAAGATAACACAGGAAAAGAAGCATGGAACAAAGACGGATTGATGCAGAATACGATCAGGGCAATTAAAGATGCCGTTCCGGAAATGGTTGTAATGCCGGATGTTGCTTTAGATCCTTATTCCATCTACGGACATGACGGAATTATTGAGAACGGAAAAATTGTAAATGATGCTACCAACGATGCATTGGCAAGAATGTCCGTGTCTCATGCTGAAGCCGGAGCTGACATTGTAGCGCCAAGTGATATGATGGACGGAAGGGTTCAGGTAATTCGTGAAGCGTTGGAAGAAAGCGGGTTCACAGATGTAGGCATTTTGAGCTATGCCGCAAAATATGCAAGTTCTTTCTATGGACCTTTCAGAAGTGCTTTAGACAGTGCCCCGAAAGACAATATGGAAATTCCGAAGGATAAAAAAACATACCAGATGGATTTTCATAATTCACGTGAAGCATTAAATGAAGTTTTTAAAGATATTGACGAAGGCGCAGACATCATCATGATCAAGCCGGGACTTCCTTATCTGGATATTGTTTCCAAAGTACGTGAAGCAATTGACCTTCCGATCGCAGTTTACAATGTGAGCGGAGAATATGCCATGGTAAAAGCGGCTGCACAAAACGGCTGGCTGGATAATGACAAAACAATCATCGAAAGCTTAACATGCTTCAAAAGAGCCGGTGCAGATATGATTTTCACCTATTTCGCAAAAGAAGCGGCGATGATTTTAAACAAGTAATTCAGTTATAAGTTAAGAGTTATGAATTATGAGTTTAATTCTGCCGATTATTTGCAGCGTTAAAAACTCATAATTCATAACTCTTAACTTATAACTTTTTAAGAAATATCAAAATCCTTTCCTTTGGTAAATTTTGCCGCAAAAGGAGCCTGATTTCCTGTATATTTTAAAACAAAATTTTTCTTTGTATCGGTATCAACTTTAGCCTGTACTTCAACATTCTGTGTCTGAAAACTTACATCCAGATTAACTCCGGATTCCTTTTCCAGATTAATTTCCACACTTTCTGCATAGAACAGGGAAGTGCTTAAAAAATTAAATTTGATATTTTTTCTGTACGTTTTAGATTCGTTCTGGGTAAATTCTGAAAAGTTTCTTAAGATTTCAATTCCCGGAGAATCGATATTGGTGATTCTGGATTTTGTCACACCATTTACTCTTACCGAAAATTCTTTAGCATTTTTAATATCACCGTTCACTCCGATGTTGAAAAGCGATGGAAGTGAAAGCCCATACTCGATCATACTGTCTTTCGTAAACTCAAAATCCGGAATAAGAGCAGGAAATTTCTGAACGTTGATTAATTCTTTTTTAATTGTATTTAATCGATCTCCTTCAAACAAAAATCCGATCAGGTTATTTCCTGTTGTTCTCCAATTTCTACCATTCCATTCGAAGATCTCACAAAGTAAAGTATCTACGGAAGAATGGGGAAGAAGATCCATATCCTGCCATTTGAAAACTTCCTTTGCATAAGGTCTCCTGTCGACAATATTTATTCCAAGATCCAGAGCTAAAAGTTCAGTCAGCTGTTGATTATTTTCCATATTAATTTTAAGATTTGATTGAGTTGATAAAATTATGGAAATAATACAAAAGAGTGAAAGATTATATCACATCTTACAACCAGCCTTTTTTACCATATACATACGTATCATCAAATTGCTTATCACTCATAAAAAGGTATAAAATCCCTTCAATAAAAGGAATAATAGAAGCTGCCCCGAAAGTAATGATATTTAAAACAAGCTGGATAATTCCTTCTTTGGTATAGCCGAGATAAAATTTATTTAAAGCCAGCCAGCCGACAAGAATGCCTAATATGGCTGCAGGAATTTTCTTTTCAGAACGATAGGGAACGTTGCTTTCCTGATTCTGGTAATTTTCTGTTTTGGTGTAACCGTAATTTTCCATTTTAATGTTTTTAAAGATTAATTAATTGTATTTAATAAGTACTTTTAAAACGTAAAATGTTACATTATTATTTGTTGGATTTTAAATAATACATCCTTCGACTGCTTCGCGCTCGGGATGACATAAGCAAGTTAACAGTTAGTATTAGCAGCGGTATCATCCTGAGCACGAAGCAGTCGAAGGACCTAATAAATCAATAAACCAGATATTAAAATTTCATAAAACTTTTACCCACAAACCTTAATCTAAAAATTGAATTCAAAAAAACTTTATCTTTGCCACTATGATTTTACGCGGAGAAAACTTAATCAAAGAATACGGTCCTAAAAAAGTTGTAAAAGGCGTTTCTGTACAGGTTCAGCAGGGAGAAATTGTTGGTTTGCTTGGTCCGAACGGGGCAGGAAAAACCACTTCGTTTTATATGATTGTTGGTTTGGTTAAGCCTACTTCAGGGAAAATTTTTCTGGACAAACAGGAGATCACTACCGATGCTATGTACCGCAGAGCTCAGAAAGGTATTGGGTATCTTGCTCAGGAAGCTTCCGTTTTCCGAAAACTTTCTGTGGAAGAAAATATTATGGGAGTTTTACAGCTAACAAAACTTTCAAAGCGCGAACAACAGATCAAATGTGATGAGCTGATCGAAGAGTTCTCATTGCAGCACGTCCGCAAAAACAGAGGAGATCTTTTATCCGGAGGGGAAAGGCGTAGAACGGAAATTGCGCGCTGTCTGGCAACAAGCCCGAATTTTATTCTTTTGGATGAGCCTTTTGCCGGGGTAGACCCGATTGCCGTTGAAGATATTCAGAAAATCATCAGAAGCTTGGTGGATAAAAATATCGGAATTCTCATTACCGACCACAATGTTCAGCAGACTTTAGCGATCACCAATAAAACTTATATCATGTTTGAAGGGCGAATTTTGAAGGAGGGTCTTCCGGAAGATCTGGCAAATGATCCGCAGGTAAGGGAAGCGTATCTTGGTGATAATTTCGTGTATCAGAGTATTTTAGATAAACCTAAAAAGAAAAAATACGCCTACAATATCTGGGCAGGAAATTTCGATTCAAAATCGCATTTTCAGGGTTTTGTGGATGAAAATTTTGCACAGTTTGATGATCTGAGACTGATGCATGGTTTTGAAGACATCAGTTTTGCATCATTGGCAAACTCGGAAATCGAACATATTTTCAATGATGTGGTTGATAAAAATGCCAATAATTCTTTTGTATTCCAGAAAAAAGAAATCAATTCGCAATATTCTTTAGAACAGGCAGAAGCGGAGTCTAAAGCAGCAAGTAAACAAGAACTGCATTATCTTACAACTTATCTTTACGAAGGATAAAATTAATTAAAAGCAAATATTTGCTGAAAAATAGAATAAAACGTACCTTTTCTCTTGCAAAACGGTACGTTTTTCAGTTAAAATAATTCCTATGGCAAAACCTTTTAACAGAACAGTCACCTTATTTGGGATTTATAAACAGTTGGTTCCATTCATTAAGCCTTATCGTTTAATGATTTACGGTACATTGTTCCTCACGTTTTTAGGAGCTCTTGCCGCACAGGTCAATCCATTGGTTTTAAAATATACGGTGGATGAAGTGACAAAACTTACCCTTCTTCCACATCCGATGTCAGAAGGAATTCATGTTTTGGTATTGATTTCTGTGATTTTACTGGGAAAAGAATTATTAAATATTTTCATCAATTTCGGACAAAAATTTTATGGCGAAAAAATCAGGATTAATGTAAGCTCTGTCCTGGCGCAATCAGCCATCGACAAGATTTTAACGTATCGGGTTGCGTATTTTAATGATGAAAACCATGAATCGGGAAAATTACAGATCAGAATCGATAGAGGGATTGAAAGTCTGACAAGATTGGTTCAGAATTTTTTTATTGATATGCTGCCGTTATTTTCTAATGCGATTATTGCATTGATTATCATGTATATGCAGAATATGTATGTCGGGATCGTTTCAACGATTATTGTTCCGATTTATTTCTACGTAAGTGCTTTACAGGCGAAAAAGCTAAGCGGGGTAAGAAGAACTTTAAGAAACCAGCGTGAGCAGAAAACTTCGGGATTGTTGAATTTAATTAATTCAATAATGGTAATTAAAAGTTTTGTCCGTGAGAAATTCGAAGGAAAAAAACAATACGATTTGCAGATGCAGTTGATGGAAAGTCAGATGTTCACCCGAAAAACGAATTTTATTTATGATGGCTTAAAAACTTTTATCGAACAGTTCGGCGTTGTTTTAATTATTTTGTTGACGGTTTATCTGGTGCTGGATCAGCAAATGACGATCGGTGCGATCATGCTTCATATTATGCTTTTCAACAATGTTTCGGCGCCGATTCGTCAATTACATAGGATTTATGATGATATGAACGATGCGATGATTTACGCGGAAGGCTATTTCGATATTTTAAATGCAGACGATGAAAAAGAACCTAACGGTAATTTCATAGAAAAAGACATCAAAGGAAATTTTGAATTAAAAAATATCAATTTCACCTATCCGAACGGCACGCAGGCTTTACACAATGTTTCCATGACCATTGAAAACGGGAAAACAACTGCTTTGGTGGGGCTGAGCGGTGCGGGAAAATCA
>CBFGVN010000100.1:0-9305 GCA_965651845.1 uncultured Chryseobacterium sp.
TGATCGGGATGCTGAAACAATTTTATTTTAGGGTTTTCAGAAGTTAATTTCCGGCAGATTTCCAATGAATTATCGGTGGATTTATCTTCAACTAAAATAATCTCCTTCACTTCATCAAAATGTACGGCAGATTCTACAGATTTTTCTAAAAACTGACCTGCATTATAAACCGGAATGATTACAGAAATATCAAGCATTATAAAATATTTTGGTTATTATGAGCCCAAAGAGCCAATTGCAATAGGTTCCAGTGTTTGTGATCTTTATTCAGAAACTTTTGTGTGGCTTTAAAATCGATATAATTAAAAACCTTCTGATTCGGATTTTTTAATAAATCGTCGGAAAGGCTGATGAGGTTTTTTTCTTCAAACCAGCTTTTCACACTCATTCCAAAGCCTTGTTTGTGGCGGTTTCTGATGGTTTCCGTCCAATAAGATCCCATTGCTTCACGAAGGATGATTTTGTCGTTTTCATTATCCAGTTTCAATTGTTCCGGAAGCTGGATACAAAATTCTGCAAAATCAATATCAAGAAAAGGAGTTCTTACTTCCAGTGAATTGGCCATAGCCATTCTGTCGGATTTCACCATCATATTTCCGGGAACATAGCCTTCAAGATCCACCCTCATAATGTCGTTTAAAGAATGCGGATCCGGAGTGAAACTATATGGCTGCCCATATGCTGCCGTAATTCCGAGCATATTTTTTTCTTCTTTATTGAATGCATTTCTCACAAAATTCTGATGAAAATCCAGGATGTTTTCATGGGCCAGATTCTTTTGAGTAATAAATGAAACCGGTCTTAATTTCTGATATAATTGTAAACCAAACTTAGCCACTATATTTTTATAGCTAAAATGATTTCTTAACTGATTTTCAACCCGGTAAAAATTATACCCTCCGAATAATTCGTCTCCAACATCTCCAGAAAGCACGACGGTAAGATTTTTCCTCGCATTCCTACAAATTTCAAAATGCGGAATGAAAGAAATATCGGCAAAAGGCTCGTCAAAAAACGGGGAAATCTTTAACAGGGAAGTTGCCAGATCTTCTTTCTTTTCATGCACTTCAACATGATTGGTATGATATTTATCGGCAATTTCTTTAGCATATTTTAGTTCGCTGTCTTCATGATCGTAGCCAAAACTAATGGTTGTCTGTTTCGGTAAAAATTCTGCCACCAAAGCCACAATCGAAGAAGAATCCAGACCTCCGCTTAGAAAACTTCCAACTTCCACATCGGCAATAAGCTGTTTCTGAACGGCTTTTTTTAATAAATAAATAAATTCATCCTTAGCATCAGAAAGACTTAAAACCCTGTCTTTTGCAGGAAGACTGTAATATCTTGAAATATTAATTTTCCCGTCTTTCCAGATCAGCTGATGAGCCGGAGGTAAGGTGTGAATATTTTCGTAAATACTGTGATATGTACTCACATATCCATACTGTAGGTAATAGGAAATTGCTTCCTGATTTACTTTCGGCTGAATGAGTCCCGAAGCTAAAATGGCTTTAATTTCAGAGGCGAAAATAAATTCGTTGTTTTTTCCGATGGCATAAAAGAAAGGCTTTTCACCAAAACGGTCTCTTGCACAGAATAGTTCCTGTTTTCCGTTGTCCCAGATGGCGAATGCAAACATTCCCGGAAGATCATGGATAAGGTTTTCTTTCTTTCTCTGATACATCGCAAGAATGACTTCTGTGTCAGAAGTTCCGCGATAGGGATATTCAGGATATTGGGCTTTAATGTTTTGATAGCCGTAGATCTCGCCATTCAGAACGATACATTCATTTTTTGTACTGGAAAACATGGGTTGTTTTCCGGTATCGGAAAGATCGATAATAGAAAGTCTGCGATGCCCCAACGCTGCATTTTCATAAAATTCAAAATCGGCAGAATCCGGACCGCGATGTGCGATGGAGTCTGTCATTCTTTTGAGTTCTTCCTGGTAATTTCTAGCGTTATTAGCTATTATTCCGGCTATTCCACACATTTTATTTTTTTTTAAAGTTTGAGGGAAGGTATACTGTAAATCTTCCGGTTTTTACGACTTTGTAATTTTCCGGATGGCTTACGAACTTTAAAGGTACAATTTCTTTAGGATAGAAAGGGTAATCGTTACTCTCAATATAGATAAAATCATCGGGAGTTTTTCCTTCTTTTTTGATGATAAACCTGATGTAATCTTTCAGGGTAAAATAATAATAAATAGGTGGTTTTGCTTTTAAAATATACAAATATCCCATCAGGTGATTGCTAGAGTAGATTACATTTTCCTGATTTTCCAGATAAGGGCGGAGATCTTCAAGATCTTTTTTTCTTCCTTTATCCAAATATAAATCATACCCGTTTACTTTTACTTTTTCGGTTTGCTCGGTAAATACAAAATCTTTCCAGCCTTTGTCATGGATAATTCTTGGGAAAATGACTGTCATTGTTATAATATGCACCAGGTATCCGATCACCCACAAATTATTTTTATAAAGTTTTACCAAACAAATAAAAATAAGAAGGAAATAATAAAATTTATAAGCATTCAATCTTAAATGGAACCATGTCTGTGAGCCAAAAGCCAGACAATAAGGAATGATCAAAAGTAAGATAATAATGTATTTGTTATTCCTGGTTTCGTTCTTCTCCACCCAAAATCTTAAAGCTAATAAATGAGTAAAGATGATAAAAGAGAAAATATAATATTCAAAATAAAAGTAAAATGACAGTACTGTAATGATGCCAATCACTGCTAGAATTTTATCCAAAACTTTTAAAGATGATTCTGAAAATTTAGCTCTCCATAATAAAAAATAAGATATGGCAACGGGCAAAATAGCGTTAATGAAAAGATAGACACACCATAAAACCATAAAGGACTTTGAGTGCTGTTTTTTATGAAAACTAAGATATTCTTTGAGAAACTTAAATTGATAAATAAAATTATCGAAAGTATCCAGAAAGGTAAAATACACAACAATTCCGGCAATAAATCCCATAAAGAAATACAGTAAGTTTGATTTCCGGTTTTTTGTATCACTTAGTGTGAAAAATGCCAGGATAGGGAAAATAATAATACTATGTGAGTTTCCGTTGAAAAGCACAAAAGATAATACAAAGCCCGAAAGTATGATAAGGAATTGTTTCCTGACAATCAGAGAAGCAAGCATGAGTGATACTCCGACATTAACAAGAATTGTATTACCAATGTATTGCTGAATAATCAGATTGCTGATGCTCCAGCTTTCAAATCCTATGAAAATACCCAATAAGCTGTATAAAATAATATAATTATTGAATTTCAGGTATTTAAAAGTAGAATAGCAAAGTAAAAAATTGCTTACAACGAGAGTTGTGATAGATATAATTCTGAAATGATAAATATTCGGAGTGTATAAAAACCTAAATATTCTGAAAAAATTAGTTCTGTCAAAACTCAGATAATCTCCATTATTGCTATAATAAGACAAATAATAGGCCTCGTCGTTGAAAATAAATCCTTTATCAAGATTGCTGTATGTAAGATATGCTAAAAAAGCTGATGCAATAAGAAATATCAGACAAGACAAAAAATAAACAGGATTCTGAAGTACTTTCTTCATAACACTATTATTTTTCACATTCAAATATAAAGGCTGATGCTATATTTTTACTCAAAGGATGATACTGCAGAATAACATCTAAAAATTTGATCGGAAAAGTAAGACACATTACAATGATTAATAAGATATTATGCAAAGGTCTGATTCCAAAAGAAAATAACATCACAAACCATTCCTGCAAAGGCCAAAGCATTCCGCCAGTAGGGCTGATAGAGTGGATTTTTAAATTATTAAAATCTTTAAACTGTACTTTTATCCCTTCATACGTATATCTCTGAAAATCATATGGAGAAGCATGGAATGCCTGCATAAAAGGAATTTCACATAAAAGCTTTCCCCCTGGCTTTAAAACCCTGTGGATTTCCGCGATCACAGCCTGAGGATCAGGAACGTGTTCCAATACCGCGATATTAATGATCTGGTCTACGGAATTATCTTTAAAAGGTAATTTTGTGATGTCACAAAGCACATTAACGGGACTATAAGGAATAAGGTCTACATTAATGATGTCATCTCTCAGATCCGTATATCCACTCCCAAGATTCACCACGATTTTATCCGAATTTTTTGTTTCTTTCAAGACTTTTTTCAGATAGAAATATCTTGAAGGATAAAGTGGCGCTATGATATAAATGAGCAGCTCATACAGCCAGATATATTTTTTAAAAAAAGTTTTTATTTTATCGAGGGAATCGGAGACGATTTCTTCATCAAATTCAAGGAAAACAAATTTTCCGTCTTTGTATTCGTAAGTAAAATGGGGATCGATGATGGACTGGATTTTTTCTTTCATTTTAGGTGGGATAAGTTTGTGTCTTAATTAATCGTTTTTTCTATAATTGTATGAGGCCTGTTTCTTACCTCGTTATAAATTCTGTAAATATATTCGCCAATAATTCCTAAGCTGATCAGCAAAACTGAACTAAAGAACATCATCAGAATAATAATAGTGGTATAACCTGCTACTTCAATTTCGTTATTGAAATATCTGAAAATCGTAAAGCATGTAAATAATATTGAAATCAGAAGACCAATATTTCCCAGCAAGCTGATAATCTGCAGGGGAAGTGAAGAAAAAGAAAATATTCCATCTTTGGCTATTTTGATGAGCTTTTTCAGAGAATATCCGGATTCGCCTTCTATTCTTCCGCTTCTTTCATACTCCAGCCCAATCTGTTTAAAACCAACCCATGCTCTAATGCCTCTTAGATAAGGGTTTTGTTCATTAAGAGTAAGCATTTTGTCTTTAACATTTTTTGTCATCACGCAGAAATCTCCCGAATCTAATGGGATTTTGGTATCACTGATCGTGCTTAAAAACCTGTAAAAACTTACATAGGCGATTTTTTTGAGCCGGTCTTCCTTTCTTTTTTTTCTGATACCATAGACAACTTCATAGCCCTGATCCAGCTGCTCAAAAAATCTGGGAAGTAAGGACGGGGGATCCTGCAAATCATCATCAATGATTGCAATATAGTCTCCTGTAGCATAACTCAGACCTGTTCTCACTGCAATCTGATGCCCGAAATTTCTTGACAGTTTAATTCCTTTGATGTAGTGATACTCTTTTGCAAGTTTTTCTATCACTTCAAAGCTATTATCCGGACTGCCGTCTTCAATTAAAATTAATTCAAGATCCCAGTTCGATTCTTTTTTCTGGTCATCTACTGCCTTTACTGTTTTATGAAGGAACTTTGATGAGTTATAAACAGGAATAATGAGGCTTATTTTTCTATCCATACATTTGCTTGTGGTTTTCAAAAATACATAATAAATTATGTTTTTAAGAATGTGGTACCTTTTTTACTTACGTTGTTTATTATATCATTAAAAATATTTGAATTTTTCGATATTTTTTGATACTTACTAAGTAATTCTTTTGAGTTTTTAAATTTTAATAAAATAAAATTCTTTAACATACTTTGTAATAAAGCTTTTTTCTCCATTTGAAAAGCATTGGGTAAATTAGGATTCATGATATTGGTTTCAATTCTTAAATCCGCATATTTATTATAATCTACTTTTTGTAGAGACTGCTTTCCGTCGTGTACCACCTTACTTTTGGGAGCCAATAAAACTTTTTTCTTGTGAAAATGTACCCTGTTTACATACTCATTATCTTCACCGTAATGAAAGAAAAAAGGATTAAAACCACCCACCGTTTCAATAGTATTTCTAGGTAAAAGCCAGTGTGCTGCATTGATAAAATCAAGTTCATAAAAAGGTTTAAGGGTCTGAAAATACAGATCAGAAATCAACCTCGTTTTGTCGCAGTTGTAAGAAATGTATTTATCCAAAAAGATATCCAGTTTTTTTTCCGATCCATCAATATGCATCGGACTGAGGATTCCTATTTCATCTTTATTCGGATGAGTATTATAGACTTCCAGCAGTTTTTCGAGACTGTCTTCATACAGCCACGCATCCTGGTTCATGAGGTAAAAAAAATCTGCTCCTTCTTTGTATGCCTTTTCTATTCCGATATTATTGGCTTTTCCGAAGCCCAGATTGCTGCCGGACTGAATAAAATCAACCTCCGGAAAATGTGTTTTTATATATTCCTGAGTGCTGTCTGTAGAGCCGTTATCTATCACAATAGAATGCGAAGCGACAGAAGATTGTCTTAAACTTGTAAAACATTTTTCTGCCCATTTCATGGCATTGTAGGTGACGATAATAAAATAAATTTTAGGCATTTGTGTTTAAATATATTTTTTAACTAAAATTTTTAAGTATTCATCTGCATTTGTCTCCGCAAAGAATGTACGAATCGACTCATCAAAGTTTACTTTGTAAAAATCTCCTTCGTCGGATTCTTTATACATTGCTTTTTTTTGCATATGACCCTGGATCTCTCCTATAATCTCCTTTAAATCATAATAATAAGGATAAGCGAAGTTGATTGTTTCATTATTTACCGAAGCACAATTTAGCTGCAAGAATTTTGAAATATCGTCTATATCCAGCAATAATCTTCTTGCTTTATTGTGAACTGTAAATTGGATGTCATTGGTAATCTGGTTTTTAAGAAAATTAAATAAAGTATTCGGGTTTCCTCCTTTTCCTACAATATTTCCGATTCTTAGGATCAGATATTTTTCGCAATTGTTTTTTATATAATCTTCAATTTCTAATTTATGAAGAACATAGAGACTTTCTTGTTTCGAAAGATCATTAACACTTAAAGTAGAAAAATAAATGAACTTGCTTCCATTATTATTTTCAAGGGTATTTTTGAGAAGAGTAAATTCTCTTTCAAATTCTGAATTTCTTGTCTCAAGGGAATTCGAAACCCCTGAAGCAAAAAAAAGATGGTCTTCAGAATCGATATTTTTTAATGAATTGGCAATAAGTCCGTTTCCTATTATCATGTTGTAAATATTCTGGATAATAAATTTTAGTAATTTGTGTTGAGTTTTTTATTGATATTGCTGGAATATCTTATATAATTAAAATATTTTTTTGCAATTTTTAAATGATCTTTAAAATTAAGTTTTTTGGGATAAAATTTTAAAGTTAACAAAATGTTTTTTTTACTCACTGGATAATGCTGAAAGAAATTATACAAAAACCCCAAAAATACTTTTTTTTCTACCTCAGGATCTATTCGTTTATTGAATTGAGAACCCAGCTTTTCTTTAACTTTTACATTGGCATCAAACCAGACTTTATCCAGGTTTCCCCCAGAAAAGTGCTGAATTAAAATATCATCAACAACATAATTTTGAAATTTTTTGGATACTCTTAAACTAAAATCAAGATCATACCCGTGAAATCCGTTCAGGTTTTCATCAAATTTGAATTGAAAGTAATTTTCTTTTTTTATTGCCAGAAAAACACCATCCACAGCAAACACTTTTGTCTTATCTGTTTTGGTCGATTGAATATGAAAAAATTCTGTGTTCTTTTTGTTTCCCTGTAAAATATTTACAAAGTTATATTTCTCATCCACAGTCCAGCTTGATGGAGCTGCGGGAACATATGAGGATCCGGCTACACCGATTATTCCTGTGTTTTCTTTAGTTAGATGGTTTGATAATTTCTCACCCCAGTCTTTAGTATGAAAAACGACATCCTCATGTAGAAACAGTAAATTTTCGTATCTTGATTTTTCTGCCCCCACATTATAAGCTTTGGTGATACTCATCAAATTGGGATTCCACATTTGGATAATTTCGTACTGGAAATTATTACCGATCGTCTCATTAATATTTTTAACAAGCTGATCGTAATAGTTTTGCTGATATGAAGAAATGATAATTGAAAGCACAATATTTTATTTAAAAATGTCTTTAAGGGCTTCCAGATATGCACGTCCCCATTTTCTGTTGGGCTCCATGTAGTTGCCTTCTGCCCACTCATTCCATGCATTGATGAAGAAAAGATTTTCTTCTTCGCTGTAAGGAGTAAATAGTTTTATTTTTTCCTCTACCCAATGTTTGAATAATTCGGGAGTAGAATCTTTTAAAATAACGTAATTTTTAGATTTTCTTGCGGTATTATCAAATCCGGGGCAAGCACATTTATAAAACTTATGATGTACTTTTTCAGATTTACCATGCTCTATATCAAACTGGATAAATTCTGAATATTCTATAATTTTTCCGTCGGGCTTACCATCGTCGGAAATGTTTTTTAATTTTAATTTTTTAGACCAGTGATCAAAGCTTTGTTTAATCGTTGCCATACTGATCTCGTCTCTTAACGATTTATGATTTTCCTTATTTGCTAAAGATTTTTGATATTCTTTATCATTAAGAACCTTTAATCCGGAATGAGGCTGAAATTCTATACTTGCATCAATATTTTCAGACATGAACTCTTCACCTCTTTCCCCAAAACTTTCAAATCTTGTAATATATAATTCTACGCCTTGTTTTTTCGCTTCTTGTTTCCAGATTTCTGCAACTTTATCGAATTCAGGAATTTTAGTCGTTCGATAAACGGCAAAAACGGCTTTTCCATCAATCTTTATGTATCTTTCATCTTTAAAGAAAGGCATTAAATAATTGATGTGGGCAATATGGTCTTCCATATTATAATCCTGAGCCATTAAGATATTATTTTCTCCTCCGTCCCAGATCCTTGTCCAGTTTTCGTTTGCCCAGCAAAGCATGAAAGGGAAGTCTTCTTTCGGGTTATTCAATTTTTCCTCAAGAGGTCTTTCCATTAAAAGTTTTCCGTTAAACCAATAATGATAGTAGCAGAAACCATAAAAACCATATTCTTTGGCAAGTTTTTCCTGTTCCAATCTGCAATCTGCAAGACGAAGGTCATAAAATCCCAGATCTGCAGGAAGCTGTGGCTGATAATGCCCTTCATAAAGAGGCTTTGCCTTCGTTACATTGGTCCATTCCGTAAAGCCTTTTCCCCACCATTCATCATTTTCCGGGAACGGATGAAACTGTGGTAAATGTATAGCGATAGGTCTTAATTTCATATTTGGTTTAATTATAATTATTTGCCTAATAAATAGGCAAGTGTTCTTTTTTTAGATAAAACTTTCACCCAAGACGGGTTATCAAAGGATAAAGCTACAACTTTTAGTTTTGATAATATTCCAAGATTTTCGGTGAATGTATAGTGATTTGTTTCTTTTATTTCAATTAATGAAACAATTTTTTCATCCGTTCCTTCTACATAGGTTTCATTTTGCGGAATAGCTCTCATTTTGTGTGTTCTACCTTTTGTAATATCTTTAATGTTCTTCAA
>CBFGVN010000101.1:0-9233 GCA_965651845.1 uncultured Chryseobacterium sp.
ACATTATTTTGTTCAAAAGCCTGTTTTAGATAAAGATGACGGAAGTTTTGCTGGATAGTCTTTTTCTGTCCTTTTGGTGATTGATATTCAATCTGATGATTATCAAAAAGATATGTTCCCGAGTCTGTTTTAATATAATAATAATCTACATCCGGAAAAAAATAATCGATAAGGCTGTTTTTATAAAATCTTTTATACTGAACTGTATTTCTTAATGAATAAGTACGTACAAGCTCCTCGTCAGGTAATACTTTTACCGTTCTGTCTGAAATGAGTACTCCTTCTTTTTCACCATTATTAAAACAAATAAACCCATCATTACCGAATCGCAGAAAATCCTTAAAGCTTAAACTACTGATTTTAAAATTATTATGAATTAAAAAACTGGCACCATCATACCTCAGTATTCCCCCATCTGTTGATAGCCAGATAAATCCATACTTATCTTTTGTAATGTCTTTAATGCTGTTTTGGGGTAGACCTTCATCCATACCATACCACTGAGAAGCATACCGCTGTCCATGAAAAATCAGTGAGGAAAATATAAAAATAAAGTAGTAAAACTTCATCAATATTACGGTTTTAGTTTTTGGTTACGTGCAAATATAATATAGAAAAATTAAATTTTTGTAGAAAAAATTCTACAAAATGTCAAATTTTTATTACAAAATTTTCATAAAAATTTAATATTAAATAATTTCAGGACGTTTTTATGTAATAAATAGATAAAAATTAAATTATAAAAGAAAAAAAATCACAATTATCTATCATAAACAAAATAAACTTCCCTTAAAAAGGTAAAATAGTTAATATATTTACAAAAATAGTAAATCATATATATAAATACTACTATTTGTGGTGTCGATATTTATCGATATAGGGTTCGATATTTATCTATTTTTTGGGATGTGTTTTATTTTGGTGAATTATTTTTAGAAAAATTGTATTTATAATATATAAAAACAGTGAAGACCTCTCCAAATTGAGAGGTCTTTTCATATATGTGTTTTCAGACTCGTTTGTAATGTTAAAACTCTTCCAGGATCATTGATTCCCTGATCCCTGAAACATTGGAAAGAGTAACTGTTAATCTCAAAATTGTACCTACGCTTAGATCATAGACATGATAGACATTATACTCATTGGCTCCTCCGGCAATATTATCATCTAAAGCTGTCCAAGTACCCGGAGTAAGGTTTTTTACAGTTCTCAGTTGCCATACGGTATCTGAGACACCGGTTCCGGCTTGCCCGTTATATTCCGTATCCCAAATATTGAACTGTCTTGTGGCACCATTATTTATTCTTATCTGCCATGTTCCTCCTGTAGTCGTAGAATTGTATCTGAAAGAATAGTTACCTGAAGCACTATTTAGTACTAAAGAAGGTGACGCCACTGCTAAACGCAGCTTCGTTACAGAAACCCCCGCATCTTCAGTAACCCCTGAAATTACGTTTCCGCTTGCATCAGTTGCTAAGATACCGGCATTAGGAAGACGTGTCATCTTCACTCCGGAAGTTCCGGCTACCCGGCTGTCTACTTCAAGACTATTGGTTGGTGCTATCGTTCCTACTCCTAGCCTTCCCTGCTGTGTTACAGCCACATCATTTGTTTGCTGGGCTGCGGTAGGTGCTCCCGTTTCGGGATTATCCTTCGCTCCATCTACATGAAATGCTGTTTGCGGATTGGATGTATTTACACCGATTTGAGCAGAAACTTTTGTCATTCCAAGTCCTGCAATAAGTAAAATTGTCGTTGCTTTTTTCATGTTAAATAATCTAGTATTAATCTCAGTTATTAGGATATTTTTCATATTCAATATTCATATACCAACTTGAGCTATTATTTTCATCATTGAGGTTATGAACGTGTTTTATTCAAGTATATCCTTTAATAGCCAAAATTACCGGATTTGGAATTTGTAGTATTCATCAACCTTGTAGTAATTATACTACACACTGTACTAAAATCACTACAAAATGAATTATTTAAAATTAAAAAAATCTTTCCTCCTAGTTTTTTCTCATCACTTTTGTAAATAATGCTTGTTTGGGAACAATGATAAAAGGAGGAAAGTATGATAAATATATGGCAGAGAATTTTCGTTTTTAGCCAAATATATTTTGGGACATAGAAACAGGGTTACTTAAAAAGTAAACTGAACTGCATTTAACACGGTTATTATCATATTTTCAAAACTACAGATTTTAGCCGATGCTTCAGTAATGAAATTTGTACTAAAAATAGTACAACCGTGTAGTAAAATCACTACAAAAGATAAGAAAGAAAAATTAATTGTAAATAAAAACCTCCCAAATGGGAGGCCGCAAAAATACAAATGATAAAAAATCTTTTCTCCCTATTTATCATACTTTTGCAAAGAATAAATCGGGGGAACAATCGTAAAAGGAGAAAAGTAACAGTATAAAATAGTATTAAAATTTCTGATATCCTGATTCAGGGCGTATAAGTATCTGTAACTTCAGGGTTAAGGTATAATATCTTTTCATTTTATGTTTTAGACTTCAAAAATATTAGATTTACATTTTAATCAACACATAAATCCTGTAATAAGAATACTACATGATTGTACCAAAAACACTACATATTTATACAAAAAAAGAAAACACATGTGAAAATTATTCTAATTAAAAGGCTTAATTTTGAATATTAATTTATCATTATGGTTGATGCTAAAGAAATATTAAAAGAGCACATCTCAAAATTCGTTTCTCTTCCCGAAGAGCAGTTTGATTACATTTTCGGGCACTTTAATCTGATCAATTTAAAAAAAGGACAAAGCCTGATCACAGAAGGAGATTTCGTAGATCATGAATATTTCGTTACAGACGGTTGTCTGAAAGCATTTTACCTTAATGACAATATGAAAATGTTTATCCTTCAGTTTGCGATGCCGAACTGGTGGGTAACAGATTTTGACGCGCTTTACAGCAAAAACAGGGCGACCATCAATGTTGACTGTATCACGAACGCAAGTATTTTATCCATTTCCAACGAAGACAGGGAAAAAATTTGCAGGGAAATTCATGAAGTCGAGCATTTCTTCAGGTGGCGGACGAATAAAGGCTATGTAGCCGCCCAGAAGCGTCTTCTTTCCTTTATGAATAATGATGCAAAGTTCAGGTATGAAGAACTTTTGGCTTTATATCCTCAGCTGTACAATTTAGTTCCCAAACACCTGATTGCTGCGTACCTGGGAGTCACGAGAGAAACGTTAAGCAGACTGCATCAGTAAAAAATAGCGAGAAGAAGGAGGCTGGATGATGGAAGTTACTATTGGAGTGGTAATTTTTGACTTCCAACTTCTAACCTCCATCACCAAACCTCCTCTTCCCTCTCAACTTCCCCATATTTCGTGATCTACATCACGTAACTTTTTCCTTCAATCGACCCAACTTTGTATCATCATTTAAAACAAATCAAAAATGGATACAAAAAATTTTAAAGTAAACAGTGAAAAAAGTTTAGTTGAATGGATCGGAAGAAAAGTAACCGGAGCCCACAACGGAACTATCGAAGTAAAAGAAGGAACTTTTGCTTTTGAAGACAACAATCTTTCATCAGGAAAATTTGTTATCGATACAAGATCAATCAAAATTCTTGATATTGATGATGCCGAAACCAATGCTCAGTTTGCAGGACATTTAGCTTCGGATGATTTTTTCAACTCTGATCAGTTTCCTGATGCAGTTTTTGAGATCACCCACACAGAACCTGGTGACAACAATTCTTACTATGTAACCGGAAATCTTACCATTAAAGGAATTACACACTCCGTTACTACGACTTTACAGATCATGAAAACAGACAACGCTGCAGTTTTAGATACTAAAATTGTAATCGACAGAACAAAATTCAATATCAAATTCAGATCATCAAACTTCTTTACCAATCTTGGAGATACGTTGATCTACAATAATTTTGACTTAAATGTTCATTTAGTTGCGGAAGCAATTTAACCAAAATTAAAAATTAACCTTAAAAAATTCAACATCATGCCATTTATAAAAGTAGATGTTTTACGCGAAGATCTTAACCGCGAAAAAAAACAAGAATTAATCAGAGAAATAAGTAAAGCTGTAACAACAGTTTTGAATAAAGATCCACATCTGACACACATCGTGATCAATGAAATCGAAGATGACAACTGGGGATACGCCGGAGAACAGGTTTCGGTACTGAAGGAACAAGGATTTTCAACTGAAAAAAAGTAACCCGGACATGAAAAAACAAACAGTAATCGTTACCGGTGCATCTTCAGGAATTGGTTTGGAAATTGCCCGCTATTTCCTGGATAGAGGTGATAATGTGGTCATTAATTCTCAAACAGAATCAAAATTACAACAGGTTTACAACGAATTGGGTGCAGGTGAAAACCTTGCGATGGTTGCGGGAAGCGTTGCAGATAAAGCCGTTGGCGAAAAATTAGCGAAAACAGCGATTGAAAAATTCGGTTCGATTGATGTATTGGTCAACAATGCGGGAATCTATGAAAATAAACCGTTTTTAGAAGTGACAGAAGAATATTTAGATAAATTTTTAACAACCAATTTGAAGGGAACATTCTTCACCACACAATCCGTAATTCCTCAAATGCAAAAGCAAAAAGACGGAGTGATCATCAATATTGGGACACCATTGGTTTACCATGCGATCGCACAATCTCCTTCCACTGCACCGATTTCGAGCAAAGGAGCCATCCATGCCTTAACATTGCAACTGGCAGCGGAATTCGGAAAAGACAACATCAGAGTAAACGTCGTAGCACCGGGATTAATCAGAACGCCGATGCACGATGAAAGTATAGGCAACAATGCGGGAATTCACCTGATCAACCGCATCGGCGAACCGGAAGAGATCGCTCAGATGGTTCATGCTATTGCAAAGAATACATTTATCTCAGGCGCCATCATTAATGCAGATGGAGGAATGGGCGCCGGTCATAATTTGTAAAAATGAAAGTTCTATTATTATTGACATCGCTGCTTATCTTTCCGGTAGGCAGCTTTGCTCAAAAAATCAAAGTCATGAAAACAGACACAGCACAAGAAACAGAAATAAGAAATGCCATCGAACAGTATTATTTCAAAGGCATTTACGAAGGAAATACCGAACTTCTGAAACAGGTTTTCCATAAAGATGCCCTGCTTTTCGGAGATATAAAAGGGGTTCCTTACTATAAAACCGCCGCACAATATATTGAAGGTGTCGGAAGCAGAATAAGCCCTGAAAAATCAGGAAAAGATTTTAAACCGATAATCATCTCGATTGACGTGATAAACACGATTGCTACAGCAAAATTAAATGTAAAAATGTATGATTTCAATTACTATAATTTTATAACTTTCCATAAAATTGATGGTAAATGGCTCATCGTCAATAAAACATTAACCGATGTAGAACTTTAGTCTAAAATTTTTTAACCAAAATCATCAAAATCATGTGGAATAAAAACAGAATAACAGATTTATTAAGCATAGAATATCCAATTTTTCAGGGACCTTTCGGCGGTGGATTATCGACAGTTGAGCTAACTTCTACGGTCAGTAATCTCGGCGGATTGGGTGGATTTGGAGCATACACATTATCTCCCGAAGAAATTTACGAAGTTGATCAACAGATAAAATTAAAGACAGACAAACCTTACAATCTCAATCTTTGGGTGAATGATCACGATATTATTGATCAGGAACACACGGAAAATCAATACAAAAAGACAGTTGAAATTTTCAAGCCTTATTATGACAGTTTAAATATTGAAGTTCCTGCACTTCCCCCTTCTTTTGAGTCGAGATTTCAGAATCAGCTGCAAGTTGTTTTTGATATCAAACCTAAAGTTTTCAGTTTCATGTTCGGACTTCTGGATCAGGATATTATTGAAAGACTGAAAAAACAGGGAACGATTGTCGTTGGAAATGCTACAACGCTGGACGAAGCCATCGCTTTGGAAAACATCGGTGTAGACGTGATTGTTGTATCAGGTTTTGAAAGTGGCGGTCACAGACCTTCGTTTTTGGATAGAGTTGAGCTTTCCACTACCGGAACTTTTGCTTTAATTCAATTGGCTAAAGATAAGGTTAAAACTCCGCTCGTAGCTGCAGGAGGAATTGCCAACGGTCGCGGAATCGCTGCAGCAATGACCTTGGGAGCAGAAGCCGTACAAATCGGAACTGCATTTTTAGCAACCGAAGAATCCGGAGCATTGCCGATTCATAAAGAATTTTTATTCTCAGATGCCGCCAAAACGACTACCCTTTCCAGGGCATACACCGGAAGATTAGGACGAGGAATTACAACAGAAATTACAAGAAAATTGTTGACTGCAACAGATCAAACGCTGCCTTTTCCTTTGCAGACTACTTTTATTGCATCGATGAGAAAGGCAGCTTTAGAACAAAAGAAACATGAATTGGTTTTCTTCTGGTCCGGTCAGATTGCACCGATTTTAAAACATAAAAACGCATCAGTTTTAATGAAATCATTGATTGAAGAAGCGAATGAATTGTTGGGGTGATTGGGATGGGAGATGGAAGCTGGGAGTTGGAGGTTTTACAATTGGATTGGTAATTTCATATTGTAATTAAGTAAGTTTTATTTTTACTAATCCAGATGTATAACCACTGAGTTTGTGGATATTTCAAGTTTTATATTAGTTTAAAACAATTAATAGATTTGTCAAACCTCCAACTTCCAGCTTCCATCTCTCAGCCTACAAATCAAACCGTCATTCCAATGTCTATTCCTTTGATTTTTCTGTAAAGATCTGTTGCATAATTATCCGTCATTCCCGAAACAAAATCGATAACTCCCAAAACCTTCTCATAATCGGTACCATCTTCGTATACAAACTGTTGCGGAAGAAGTTTCAGCGCCATTTTATCGTAAGATTTTCTTTCGTCTTTTGATTTTAAAATTGACGGAATAAAATGATTCAGTAATTCGTACATTACATTGTAGCCGGCATTTTCGATTTCTACTACCGCTTTGTGATTGTAGATTTTAGCGATGGAAAATTTTTCAATTTCCTTTAAAGAATCATTTTCAGATTTATAAATATCAAGCAGGGCTTTGTCAAGATTTCCTTCAAGAATCATTTCAAAGTTCTGTTTGTACGTTTCAATAGATTTATTGATTAAAGCATTAATAACTTTTGCCCTTAAATACGAAATTCTTTCATTATCATTGCCAATCGATGCCAGTTTATCTTTTACCCTTTTAATATCATCCGTTTCAGATTTTACCAGTTCGAAGAAAAGATTTTCGCAGTCAGAAGTCGAAACAATACCCAATCTGTGTGCATCTTCCATATCAATAATGTTGTAGCAGATATCGTCCGCCGCTTCCACAAGCCATACAAAAGGATGTCTTTTAAAAATATGTGGCTCTTCGCTTTCTGAAATTAAATTTGTTCCTTTCGCAATTTCAAGGAAAATTTCTTTTTCATTCTGAAAAAACCCGAATTTCTTTCTATGAATAATGCCTTTTTGTTTAGCAATCGCCTCACAAGGATATTTTGCAATACTTGCCAATGTTGCAAAGGTCAACTGAGTTCCTCCCGCATCTTTTCCCTGCTGTTGATGAGCCAAAACCCTGATTGCATTGGCATTTCCTTCAAAATTAACAAGATCTGCCCATTCCTTTTCATTGAATTTTGGTTTTAAATCTTTTTCATTTTTTTCAAAGTAACTTGCAATTGCATCTTCACCTGAGTGCCCGAAAGCCGGGTTTCCAACGTCGTGACAAAGACAGGCTGCAGCAATTACATTTCCTAAATTGTGAAGGTAAAAACTTTTGGCGTCTTCGGTTAAATCCTTATTAAATTGATCATGAATAAACTCCCCCATCACGCTTCCCAGACTTCTTCCAACAGACGAAACTTCCAACGAATGCGTGAGACGATTGTGCACAAAAACACTTCCCGGAAGCGGAAAAACCTGCGTTTTATTCTGCAGCCTTCTAAAAGCCGATGAAAAAATAATTCTGTCGAAATCCCTCTGAAAATCCGTTCTTGAAGCCTTTGTCTGCGGATTGTTTCCTGTACGCTGATTGGTGAAAATCTGGTTTAAGTTCATCATTTTTCAAAATTACTTCAAATTTTATTTTTAATGAACTAATCGAATGATTTTTTCTTAAAAACTCAAAATATATGAGTCCTATTTTTCCGTATATACAACTTCCATTTTCCGTAAAATACCTGAAAAATCCGGTTATTTTTCAAATTAACTTTGTCCTTATTAATAGTAAAAACTGAAACCATGTCTGAATTGTTGCAACAAATATTGGGAAGCTCGATTGTGACGGCTTTATTTACAGCTATCATCGCTTACTTTTTCCATAAGAGAACAGAGCGGCATAATGCGATTCTTAAAAGAGAATTTGAAACTTTGGCAAAGAAAGACACGTCCTATTTCGAATGGCGGAAAAATACAGTAGAACTATTGGGGCAGGTTTATATTCATCTTAACCGTTTAAAGCTGGCTTTTCAAAATAAATATTCTAAAATAAAAGAGTACGACCCCTTTTATGAGGATGAGATTATTTATGAATCCAACAAACACATCAGAGATCTTCTCATCAGCAATGGCCATTACCTGCCGCCGGAATTATTAAATGAAGCTTCAAAACTGGTTGAACATTTCGATGTTTGGCTAACAAAATACCACCAAACAAGAGTTATGCAGAAAGACCTTCATTCAAAACAAATTTATGTAGGTCCGGATGGTTTTCAATTTCCTGAGAATGCAGAGAAGATGTTTAAGGAAAAATATGTGGAAATGTTTAATGAGCTGCATAAATGAAAATATTTTTAAATTTGCCCAAAGAACACAAATGAAAAACTTTTTATTCTTATTATTTCCAATTTGCTTATTTTCTCAGGATCAATGTTTTGATGATGGGCAAAAGCATTATCGTTCCGGTAATTTTTTATTTATCAAAGACACAGAAGAATTGATTTTGCTTAACAATCCTAAACATATAAAGTTTCAGGAAAACAAATCTAATATTAGTTATCAACAAGACGAAATATTAGAATACGAAGGCTACGATACAATTCCTAATTTTTGGGAAAAGAAGAATGCAGAATATGAAAAAAAATATGCCGAATTCAATACATATTTTAATCAACAGTTCAGATATATTCTGCTTCAAAAGGAAAATAATATATCCTATGCTATTGCTGAAAACGAATTTGGTTATTGGCTTTTAGAAAT
>CBFGVN010000102.1:0-9208 GCA_965651845.1 uncultured Chryseobacterium sp.
CATCACATTGGTAGGATTTACGGCCTTATCTGTGGATACCATGACAAATCTGTTCACTTTGTATTTGCTGGAAAGAGTGGCAATGATTTTTGATCCTAAAACATTTACTAAAATGCCCTCATGAGGATTTTCTTCTACCAAAGGAACATGCTTGTACGCTGCTGCATGATACACCATAGAAAAATTGTAAGCCTGAAAAAGTGGTTCTACCCTGTGTTTGTTTGAAACATCAGACAATACAAATTTGAACCTGATATGAGGAAACTTTTCCTTCATTTCAAGTTCGATATCATACAAAGGAGTTTCTGCCTGGTCTAAAACAACAATTAAAGAAGGGTTAAATTGTGCTACCTGTCTTACAATTTCGCTGCCGATCGACCCTGCTCCTCCGGTTACAAGAATATTTTTATTAAAGTATCTGCTTTTAACTTCTTCGCTCTCGATTTTGATTGGTTTTCTGTTTAATAAGTCCTCAATCTGAAGATTCCTGATGGAACCACCCAAATCGCTGTCTCTTAATTTTTGAACTGATGGAGCTTTGAAAATACTAAGGTCTTTTTCTAAAAATAAATTCACCCACGAATTCATTTCATCCTTAGACATCATTTCTTTAACGATGATTACTCCGTCAATAACCAGTTCTTCTTTTGTATTTTTTTCAATTTTTTCTTTTGCGTATATAGGTTTACCCAATAACGAAGCTCTTTTGGAATCTGTTCTTTGTGTTAAAAAACCAACCACATGATAAGGCAGGCTCGGATTATCCAAAATAGCCCTTGCTATTGCAATAGACTGCTCGTCGATCCCTAAAACAAGGATTCTTTTCTTTAAAGTACTTCTTCTGTATTCCCTTACAATATGAAAAAACTCCTTTACATATAGCCTGAAAAGGAACAATCCCATAAAGGAAACGATAAAATATAGAATTAAATAAGGAGTAAGTATAAATTTTCCACCCGTAATCCAGAAATAAATAATATTAATGGTTCCCATCACAAACATTGTACAGAAGCAGGATACCAGCAATTTGAAAAGATCTATAAATGTAGAATGTCTGATAATCCCCGCATACGTTTTAAAAATGTACATAAAAACGACATTCGTAAGAACGATGGAAGCAAAGACAGTACTTTTATCGTCATGATAGATAAATTCTTTCTGACTGATCTTTTCTATAATGTAAGATGAAAGGAATAGAGATATAACCAGAATAATAATATCTATTACAAGAATTATCCATCTGGGAAGATATCTTACATCCGAGAGATTGACAACATTATCTCCTCCAAAAATTTTTCTCCTAAGAGATTCGTATCTTCTCATTATTCATGTTCATATAAAAAAACGACATTCATCATATTGTGAAAGTATTCATGCAAAATTAAAATAAAATTTCATCTATAGTTTAAATTTAAAATAATTTAATCATTAAAATTAGACAAAATATCAAAAATTCGCACCTTACACTCGTTAGCCCAAATTACATCCTGAAGGCAAATACAATCCCTTTTCAAAAAGCATACCAGAAACAGATTACAAATAATTAAAACCTTCTTTCACATTCAATAATTTCAGAACGAGAATGAATGAATCTTGTGTGTGTTTACTCATTTATGTTCAATCAAAAATATCATTTATTTTTTCATATTCAAAACCTCTGCCCATTAAATATTTTATTGTTTTTGATTTTTTCTGATATTCTTTCAATCCTTTTTGCTTTGAAGAGTAATCTTCATAAATTTTACGGATTGTTTTTTCATAATCATCTTCATCTATTTCATCAAAACATTTGCTGATTAGTTTCTCAGAAATCTGTTTTTGCTTCAGATTCATCTTAATTTTATTCTTTCCCCAATGTTTGATGTAAAATTTTCCTCTTATGTAGCTTCTCGTAAATCTTTCTTCATTCAAATAATTTTCCTTTAAAAGATAAAGCATGATTTCTTCTCTGGCTTCATCAATTAGCAAGAACTCTTTCATTTTCTGCTCAACTTCTGCGTGACAACGATCCTGATAGACACAATAGTTTACCAGTTTCAGTTTTATTTCGTCAAAAGTGTAAGACTTCTTTTCCATAGTATAAAAAAAGAATGAGCATACACGCCCATTCTTTATATTTTTAATTCAGATAAAATATTAATAATTGAATAATGCTTTACCTTCCATTAATTCATTCACTTTCTTTCTTACAGACATAATTACTTCTTCATTTTTGATGTTATCAACAACCTCAGAAATGAATCCTGCGATAGTATCCATATCGTTCTCTTTCAATCCTCTGGTGGTGATAGCGGCAGTTCCCAGTCTGATCCCTGAAGTTGTGAACGGTGACTTATCATCAAAAGGAACCATATTTTTATTACAAGTAATATCGGCAAGAACCAATGCCTTTTCCGTTTCTTTGCCGTTTACATTTTTATTTCTAAGGTCTACCAGCATCAGGTGATTATCTGTTCCCCCGCTTACAATATCGAATCCTCTGTTGATCATCGCCTTTGCCAAAGCCTGCGCATTAGACTGAACCTGTTTTGCATACACCTCAAACTGAGTATCCAAAGCTTCACCGAAAGCTACCGCCTTACCTGCGATCACATGCTCCAGCGGGCCTCCCTGAATTCCCGGGAAAACAGCTCCGTCAAGAACCTGGCTCATCATTTTGATCTCTCCTTTCGGAGTTTTGTGGCCGTATGTGTTTTCGAAATCTTTCCCCATCATGATCATTCCTCCTCTTGGACCTCTTAAGGTCTTGTGAGTAGTGGTTGTTACTACATGACAGTGTTCAAACGGGTTATTCAACAACCCTTTTGCAACCAATCCTGCAGGGTGAGCAATATCTGCCCAAAGTGTTGCCCCGATTTCATCGGCAATCTCTCTGAATTTAGCATAATCCAAATCTCTGGAATAGGCCGAGAAACCTGCAATCATCATTTTTGGTCTTTCTCTCAACGCTACTTCTCTCATTTGGTTGTAGTCGATAAGACCTGTCTCTTTTTCTACACCATAAGAAACCACTTCATACTGAATCCCTGAAAAATTCACTGCAGAACCGTGTGTAAGGTGGCCTCCCATGGAAAGATCCATTCCCATGATTTTATCACCCGGCTTCAAAACTGCCAAGTAAATAGCTGCATTAGCCTGAGAACCGGAATGTGGCTGAACATTTACATAATCTACCCCAAAAAGCTCTTTGGCTCTGTTGATCGCCAATGTTTCGACCTCATCTACTACTTCACATCCACCGTAATATCTTTTACCGGGATATCCTTCCGCATATTTGTTAGTCAATACGCTTCCCATAGCTTTCATTACATTTTCAGAAACAAAGTTTTCTGATGCAATCATCTCAATTCCATGGGTTTGTCTTTGTCTTTCTTTTTCAATCAGGTCGAAAATAATGTCCATTTTACTTTTAGTTTTTGAAATTTACCACCCCAAAAGTACGAAATTTCCTTCGAGATTTCAGCATTGATATAAAAATGATTTCCGGAATTAAAAATGTAAAATTGTTCAATTTTAAATCGTTGGGCATTTTGAAATTAATATCAATTTTCTAATAGTTAAACCTTTATACTTATTGTTTTACTTTTTTAAATGAAATGCCCTTGTTTATCTTTCATTAAAGATTACATTATTAGAAAAAACTTTGTCTTTCCTTGCGATAATTAAAACGCAAGGAAAAACAAAAATTGATTTAATTATTTAAAAATAAGTTAAACAAAGGCGTTTCATTTATTTTCAAAATACAAAGATTCAAATTGAACAATGAGTAATTATATATTTTCTACAATGAATTTCTGACAATAATTTTTAATTTCTTCCCGAACATTTCTAAACTGCTGGTCGATTTCTTCCATTGTTCCCACTGCTTTTGCAGGATCCTGAAAATTGTAATGGAAAACTTTCGCTTTTGTAGGAAAGTACGGGCAATTTTCTTTGGCATTATCGCAAACCGTAATGACAAAATCGAAATCGATATCTTTATATTCATCCACATTATTGGAAGTATGTTGTGAAATATCAATTCCATCTTCTTTCATCGTAGCAATAGCCTTGGGATTTACCCCGTGAGTTTCGATTCCTGCACTGTAAACTTCCGCCTTATCTTCTGCGAAATGTCTTAAATATCCTTCTGCAATCTGGCTTCTGCAGCTGTTTCCTGTGCAAAGAACAAGTATTTTCTTTTTCATATTTTAAACAAATAACCAAATGATATTAATGATGCAGAACTTAGGATCAAAACCGAAAATAAGCTGCAAAATAATAACAGAGGTCGTGATAATGATTGGTTTTTTATACTTAATTATTTGATTTTTCATGATTAGCAACAACCGGAATTTGGAGTACAGCAAGCTTCCTGGCTTTTTGATAATTCGCTCAGACTCAACTTTTGTTTCTGAGGCGGTACTCCGCAAGAATCCTGAGCAAGACATGCCGTTAGTTTATTTTTTAAGACAAAATGATTTCCATTAAAATCCAGATCATACTTTCCGATGGTATTATCCTGATATTCAACTTCGATTTCAAAATCCCCGATTCCCAATTTTTCCTCCGAAAGCTGTATGATGTGTAAAAGCTTACCCGGTTTCAGGCGATGTTCAAAATCATTGGCATTCCAAAGCTGAAAATTTACTTTTTCTTCTTTTCTGATAGTCCCGCCGCAATCGATAAAATTCTTGGTAACCCTGCCTATTTCCGTAACGTGAAAATGTTCCGGTACAAATTCACCGTTTTCTATTTCGAACACGACATTATCCAATGTTGGAAGGATCGCTTTAATTTGTGATAGTTTCATATTTATTATTTTTAAATTGTTATATAGCAATATTACGATAATTAATGATAAAAATTTTTAACAGCAATTTCGCTTCTTTACAGAGGAAATTATGTTTGAAAAATATTCGTTTAAAACTTCAAAAGCACTTTCATCAATACAATAGCAAATAGAGTTTCCTTCAATATTTCCTTTAATTAATCCTGCATTCTTCAATTCTTTCAGGTGTTGGGAAACGGTGGGCTGTGCAAGGGGAAGTTCATTGACAATATCTCCGCAGATGCATTCATTTACTTTTAATAAATATTCAATAATGGCAATTCTTGCGGGATGCCCCAATGCTTTTGCGATTGTTGCGATTTTATTTTGCTTCTCCGTAAAAAAATCTGTCTTGGTAGCTCCCATTTTCTAAATCTATATCGCAATATTACGATAATTAATTTTTATGAACAAAGAAATCTTCAAATTTTATAAAAAATCCTCACAGAATATTACTGTAAGGATTTATAAAATATGATATTAAGCTTAAAATGCCTCATCACAGAGCTCTTTATTTACAACAGCTCCTGTAAAGTTCCCTTGAAATACGGCATTGGCAACCGACCTCATCATCGTCACATTATCACCGCAGGCAAAAACTCCCGGAATATTTGTTTTCTGCATATCATCAATCTTAATGAATCCATGTTCTGTAAGTTCCAACCCTAAATCTTCAACATTAATATTCTGCTCAAAAGGAATTTTTGCGTATAAAGCTTTTAACGGAATTTCTTTTCCGCCTTTTAGTATCAGTTTTTCAAGCTGTCCGTTATTATGTATGATTGTTTCAATTTCGTCTTCTACCAGACTGATTTTATTTTTGGTTAAAATGTCAATCTGTTCCTTGCTTAAATCTGCTTTTCCGTTTGTAAATAAAGTAAGATCTTTGGTGAGGTTATAAACAAGCTTTGAAAACTCAAACAGCATTTCACCATTGGAAAGAATTCCCGTTGTTTCTCCTTTCACCTCGTAACCATGGCAATAAGGGCAATGAATTACGGAAATTCCCCAACATTCCGCAAATCCGGGAATATCGGGCATAACATCCTTAACTCCTGAAGCAAGAACCAGTTTTTTAGCGAAAAATTTTTCTCCATTTTCTGTTTCTACTTGAAAATTTTCAGATCTTTTTACGGTTTTTGCCACCATTCCCTGATGGAAATGTACAGTTTCATATTTTTCAACCTGTTCTTTCGCCAGATCGGAGATTTCTTTCGGGGTTTTACCATCATGAGTTATAAAATTATGCGAATGCGGAGTCTGACTATTGCAGGGTTTCCCACCATCAATAATTAAAACATTTCTCAGAGATCTTCCCAAAGCCATTCCGGCAGATAATCCTGCGTAGCTTCCTCCAATGATAATGACATCAAAATTTTGTTCCATAGTTTTTTTGTTGCTTGTTGTTAGTTACAAAGTTAAAATAATTTTTCATTAATGCGACTTAATCGCAATAATAATTTTATATTTGCAGTATGACAAAGAGAAATACCATCACAAAACAACTGATTCTGGAGTCTTTGAAGAACTCAAAATCAGCGGTAAGTCAGGAAATTTTACAGAAAGAATTGGGGGAAGCTGTAGACCGTGCTACGATTTACAGAGTACTCAACAGCTTCTGTGAAGACGGAATTGTGCATAAAATTTTGGGAGATGACGGAAAATTTTATTTTGCTTTCTGCATTAATTGTTCTGGTAAACAACATAAACATAACCATTTTCATTTCAAATGTTTAACCTGCGGAAAAATTGAATGTCTGCCCAATGAAATGGACTTAAAATTACCACAAGGTTACCGATCCGTGAATTTCAACGGATTTATTTCAGGATATTGCGCAAATTGTTCTTAATTAATTGTTTTGAAAAATTTAATGATAATCCAATAATTCTATACCTCCAAATTTTCCATGTGTGGGAGTAATAATTTGAGCATCCGGATATTGTATTTTACACGATCATCCCGTTACATTCTACTCTTCCAAAAGAATATGTATTTAAAAATGAAATATGTTTGCAATGACATAAAAAAATCCTGAGAAAAGCTCTCAGGATTCACAGTTTAAAATTTATAGTGTTAGTTTACTATTTTTTAGATTTTTCTTTTAACTCTTCTTTGTCTTTGTCGGATGGATTCCAAACTTTGATTTCAGAGTCTTTTGTAATCGGCGATCCCGGAAGAATCTGTACATTGATTCCGTCGCTGGCTCCCAGTTTTACGTATTCTTTTTTGAACTTACCGTCTTTCTGTTTTACCTCAACAAAAGGAACATCTTTTCCGTTTTTCTTTTCGTACTGAACCAAAGATTCATCCAATAGCAAAGCATTTTTCTGAGAGTTCAATACAATCTCACCGTTTGCAGAGAATCCGGCTCTGATATATTCGTTATTTGGATTATAAACATCACCTTCCACAGGAAACTTAATTGTTCCGTTGTTATCTTTTCCTTTTGGAGCGATCATCGTCAGTTTTCCCGGAAAAGTTTTATTTTGAAGAGCGCCGATTACGATGTTCATACTCATACCCTGCTTTAGCTTTCCGGCCTGCGCTTCGTCAATTTCTCCCTGGAAGATCAAAGAATTAAGGTCTGCAATTGAACAGATCGTAGTTCCGGCGTTGAAAGAATTCGCTTCAATCACCTGACTTCCCACTTTTACAGGTACTTCGAGAACAGTTCCTGAAGCTTTGGAACGAATCTGAGTTGTCGCCAGACTTTGCAATTCCGGAGTAGAACCGGTTTTTGCGATCTGTAACGTTTTTTGTGCTGTCACCAAAGCCTGTTGTGCATTTCTCAGCGCTTGCTGCGTAGAATATAATTGCTGCTGTGCATTCAGATATTCCTGTTTTGAGGCAACACCCTGCTTGTACAATCTTTCCTGCATTTCAAATTGCTTGCGCATATTATCAACATTCAATTTAGCATTATTGATCTGAAGCTGTTGGTTATCAACATTCTGCTGTGCACTGTTTACATCTGCAAGGTTCGGTACGATCCTTACCGTTGCGATCAGCTGTCCGGCTTCAACTCTGTCTCCTTCATCCACTAAAATCTTGTCGATGATTCCTGCTATATTTGGTTTGATTTCAATTTCTTCTTTTGGAATAATTTTTCCTGTGGCCATCACCTTATCATCCATGTTCTGAATGGTCGGTTTACGCGTAAGGAAAGCTTCGCTCTCTTTCGAATTGGATTTTACAAGATATCCGATTCCTGAGAACAACGCCACTACAAATAAAAGCCCCAAGACAATATAAATGGCTTTTTTCCAAGTGAATTTCTTTTTCATATGTATAGTTTATTTTTTTATTAAGTGGTTTTTATTTAAATTTTGCTAAATCGCTAAATTGCAAAACGGCCTATTTGCCTTTTCGCTTTTTTGCCTATTATTCTGTTCTTAATGCTTCAATCGGCCTGATTTTCACTGCTCTTTGTGCCGGAATCATTCCGATAATCAATCCCAGAACGACCATTACTGCCATTGCGGCAAATACATTTCCATAATTTACCGTCGGATTGTAGAATGGAAATGAATCCTGACCCTGTGTTGCCATATTCAAAATCATTAAAACAAAGATTCCCGACATGAATCCGAGCAATCCGGACGACAGCGTGATCACTACACTTTCCAGCAAAATCTGGTTTCTCACCTCCGAAGGTTTTGCTCCCAAAGCTCTTCTGATCCCGATTTCTTTTGTTCTTTCTTTTACCGTAATTAAAAGGATGTTGGAAATTGCAATAACCCCTGCAAGAATCGTTAAGGTTCCTACGATGATGGTTAAAAGCTGCATTCCCGTCAAGAAACCCGTCAGTTTTTTAAATTCTTTCCCAAGGTTGAAACTCCCAAATGCATTGGTATCTTCCGGCGAAACTTTATTTTTTGATTTTAATTCTAATTTTACATTTTCTTCCACTGCATTTACATTCGCATTCGGTTTGCTTACAATCGCAAACATATCGATCTGATCCCCTGCATTATACATTTTCGTATACGTAGAAAGCGGGATAAAAACAGTCTGGTCATTTTCAAAACCACCTCCTTTTTTCACTCTGAAAACTCCGATTACATTAAAGAAGATCCCTTTAATATTGATGGATTTTCCAAGCGGATTTTCGTTCTTTTTAGAATCGAAAAAGTTTTTATAAATCTCTTCACCGATTACAGCTACGTTTTTATTTCCTGAAACATCGGCATCATTGATGTATCGGCCGAAAATCAGTTTTTTCTCCGAAATTTTATTTCCTACAGGATAATCTCCCGTTAAAGAATAAGTTCCGTTTTTACCGTTCCTCGACATCGCTTCCCCCGGAGTTCCTGTGAAACTTCCTCTTGCATTTTGCGGAGAAATATAGTCGATATCCGAAACTTTTCTTTTCAGCATTTCCATGTACGTAAGATGAA
>CBFGVN010000103.1:0-9199 GCA_965651845.1 uncultured Chryseobacterium sp.
GCGGTAATTATGATGGTTATTTTAGGAGCCATTAGAAGAAATAAGCCCGCAATCAAGATCAAGACCATTATTATATATGTTCTGTTGTGTAGTTTATGTCTTGCCATTCCGGGAGTTTTCGGTTTTGCAGGAAATCTTTTTAATCCTTATTGGTATCTTATTGCACAGATTATTTACCTTATATTGGGTATTATTCATGTGAATTTATCGGATAAATATTTTAAAAAGCATTTGAATTCTTTAACGAAAAGTATTCTTTTTGAATCCATACTTTCATTGACGTGTATAGGTTTTGGCGGATATCTTTTTTATCTGATTTTCAATTGGATGAGTAAAGGAACCGGATATCCGATCATGGCGGCAACGAGCATGTTTATTTTTATTGTTCCGTTGGTTTTTCATTACTGTTATATTCAGTTAATCAGCATTCCTGTTGATATTTATAAAACATGGAGATATTCACCGGATCAGAAGCTTCCGGATTTTGAAGGAGCTGATTTTGACAGGCTAATGGTTTTAAATGTAGAATTGAGCAAGAATCTGGAAGATGCCAACAGATTCAGGATCAAGGCTAAAACTTTGCCTACAGGGGTTACTTTCGGAGATTGGTTTTACAGAGTGGTTGATGATTATAACCATAAAAATCCCAATTCGATTATCCACCTTTCGGATCAGGCAAGAGAGCCTTATTACTGGATTTTTTATACGAAAAAGTCGTTTTTCAGTTTCAGAAAATATATAGATTTTGACCAGGATATTATGGAAAACAGCATTGCAGAAAACGATGTGGTCATCTGTAAAAGAGTGATCCAACACGAAGAAGAAGGACTAAGAAAACCACAATCACACACAGTTTAAAAAATATTGAATATGATACAGCCTATTAAGCATTTTGCAATCAATTGGGTTGACGGGATGAAGGTTTCCCAGAGACATCTTAATGATCAGGATAATTTTTTAATTGATACCATCAGAGATTCCAACTCATTGGCGATCACTACATATAACTACGGACTTTTGCCAATCTCTAACGAGTTTACGGACAAAACGATTTTTGATGTTCATAATACGGCTACCAACGACGTACAACTTGTGATCAAGCATTGCAGCGCTATTACGATGGCCGGTTACAGAATTGAACTCAATGACAGGAGAGTAAGCGTAAAATCATTGGCAAAATCAATGAACGAAGAACAGGCCGACGGTGAATATTATATCTTAATTTCCGTTAATCCGTTTGATAAAGTTCCGTTTGGGGATATTGATCCGGAGGAAATCCCGCCGCGTCACCCAAATACACAATCAAATCACCATATCGAATTACTTCCCGTAACTTCTTTGAACAGCAGTTATTCGGGAGGGAATTATTTAATCATCGGAAAGGTAGATTTAAAGGGAAATATCGCGCAGGTAGATTCTAATTTTATCCCGCCTTGTACATCAATTCAGAGTCATCCTGCGTTGTTGGATTACTATAATAATTATGCAAAATCCATTGGAAATTTACAGCAGTATGCCTTTAAAATCATTCAAAAAGCTTCACATAAAAATCAGAATACGGCTTTAGCGCAAAATGTTAAGTTTCTGTGTAATACGATGGTGAATACTTTCGGGGATATGTATTTCCAATTCAGAAATATCACGCCTTACCAGCCACCCGTATTTTTAATCGAATCTTTTGCAAAACTGGCGCTTCGTTTATACAATGCGACCCAGGTGCTGGTTCCTGCCGAATTGGAGGAAATGCTGAATTACAGTTTAGAGTGGAGTGAAATTGCACCTCATACTTTATTGAATCAATTGTCCATCGTACGATCACCATAATTGCGGAGAACCGCTGCTTTACATCCAACAAATGTTGAGAAGCCTGGAAACCATTTTCTCTAAACTGAGCGAACTTGATTACATCGGTCAGAGAAAAGAAAATATCATCGTTAATGAACAGGAGGTTTCGAACAACAACAATCCGAAAAGAGGCTGGAGTGTTTTAGATTAATTTTAAAATAAACTTTTGAAAATATAAATCCCGATACTATAAATTCGGGATTTTTTGTATAAAATTGTTTAAGAAAAATAAAATGAACCGTTATGCTTGTCATTCTACAGAATGACAAATGATACAATAAAATTATCAATTAAAAAAATGAACATAGATAAAATACGACAAGATATAAGAGGATTATCAGACGGGAAAATATTTCTAAATAATGCAGGATCTTCGTTAATGCCAATATCCGTTGTAGATTCCATGATTGATTATTTACATCAAGAAGAGCAATTCGGAGGATATGAAGTTGCTAACCGAAATACAGAATTATTAGAACAATTTTATGAAGAAACAGCTAATTTAATCAACTGCAAATCTTCCAATATTGCTTTTGCGACAAGTGCAACGGAAGCTTACTCAATGGCTCTGTCAAGTATTGTTTTCAGAGAGGGGGATGTTGTCATTACAACGGTCGACGATTATATTTCGAATCAGATCACATTTATTTCACTTCAGAAAAAGTTGAACGTAAAAGTCATCAGAACGAAAAATCTTTCAGATAATGAGCTGGATTTGGAAGATCTGGAAAATTTAATCAAAAAACATCATCCCAAATTAGTTGCTGTCACGCATATTCCCACCAATTCAGGATTGATTCAAAACGTTGAAGGTGTTGGAAAGATCTGTAATAAATACGATGTTCTATATTTGGTTGATGCCTGTCAGTCTGTCGGTCAAATGGTGGTAGATGCAGAAAAAATTGGCTGTGATTTTTTAACGGCAACAGGAAGAAAATTCATGCGAGGACCGCGAGGAACGGGATTTTTATATGTTTCGGATAAAGTTTTGGAACAAAATTATGCGCCTTTACTGTTGGATATGAGAGGAGCACATTGGTCTGAATTTGATGATTATGAATTGTTTACAACTGCAAAGAGATTCGAGCATTGGGAACTCTCTTATGCGTCTTTACGAGGTTTTACAGAAGCCTTGAAATATGCAAACAATCTTGGAATGCATGCTATTGAACACTATAATAAAGGTTTATCCGAAAGATTACGCGAGAATCTTAGAAATAGCGGTTTCCAGATTTGGGATAAAGGAAATTATCTGAGCAGTATCGTTACTTTCTGCGGCCCGGATGGAGATTTGGAAAACATTCAAAAAGTCTTGAAAGAAAATAATATATTTTTTTCAGTGACCTATAAAAATTCCGCTTTAATTGATTTCACCAATAAAAATATCAACGGAATTGTAAGATTGTCACCACATTATTTCAATACGGTCGAAGAAATTGAAACCGTTTCTGAGATTTTGAGAAATAGTCTGCAATAATTCAGAAGTTTGGATGCTTCGTATAGTAATACCTGTGTCAGGCGAACCTGTCGAAGCATCTATTCAATATTCAATACTGCAAAATTTATTTCTTTACCAATATTTTATCCGTAGCTTTTCTGCTCAGAATCTCTTGCTTCCCATCAACTTCAACAGTAATCGATTTATCAAAATTTTCGATTTTAATAATTTTAATTTTCTTGTTTAAAAGTAAATTTCGTTCTGTAAGATAATTCAAAAAAGCATCATCAGAAAGCGTCACAGAAGCAAATATAACTGTTTGTCCGACATTGCATGAGCTTAATCTCTGCAAATCCTGTGCGATAATATTTCCATCCTTATCAGGAATCGGCTCACCATGCGGATCGAATTTAGGATGATCAAGAATTTCATCCATTTTATCAAAGAAAATAGTAGAGTGAACGTGTTCCAGCTGTTCTGCAATTTCATGAACATTTTCCCAGCCGAAGTTCATTTTTTTTACCAAAAACATTTCCGTAAGCCTGTGTTTTCTTACCACTAAAGCGGCTTCACGTCTTCCTTTTTCAGTAACGATCAGAGGTTTGTAGGTTTCGTAGATTACCCAGCTTTTCTCTGCAAACTTCTTCATCATATTGTTCACACTCGGCATTTTTACGGATAAAAATTTGCTGAGCTCATTAATAGTAACCTTATTTTCATTGTCAACCAAATGAAATAAAGCTTTCAGGTAATTTTCTTCCGTAAGTGTTGTTTTCAAAATGTTAGATGTTTTTCATTACAAATCTAACAAAATATTATTAATTATTTGCGCTTGTTCGTGTTACTTTTTTTAATTTTACTCTATGAAATTTTCATTTAAAAACGACTATTCAGAAGGTTGTCATCCAGATATTTTACTAGCACTTTTACGCCACAACCTCGATCAGCAGGCAGGTTACGGAGAAGATGAATATTCTTTACAAGCCAAAGAATTAATCAAGGAAAAAATTAAAAAATCCGATTCGGATATTTATTTTGTCTCAGGAGGAACACAGGCAAATTTAATTGTCATTTCTTCTGTGTTAAGGCCTTATCAATGTGCAATTTCTGCATCCACAGGTCATATTTTAAATAACGAAACCGGAGCCATAGAGGCAACCGGACACAAGATTTTAAGTATTGAAAAAGAAGACGGAAAACTCACTCCCAAAGATATTATTTCCGTGCTGGAAAACCATAAAAATGTACCGCATCAAGTAATGCCGAAATTGGTGTACATTTCCAATTCTACGGAGCTGGGAACGATTTATACTTTAAAAGAACTGGAAAAATTATACGCTTTTTGTAAAGAAAATAATTTGTATCTCTTTATGGATGGTGCAAGGATGGGGCATGGCTTAACTTCCGAAATCAGTGATCTTACACTGGAAAAAGTTGCCGAACTCACTGATGTTTTCTATTTGGGCGGAACAAAAAACGGCGCGTTGATAGGAGAGGCGATTGTCATTAATAATCAGGAACTTCAGCAGGATTTTGCCTTTAGTATTAAACAAAAAGGAGCCTTGCTTTCGAAAGGAAGATTGCTGGGAATCCAGTTTTTGGAATTAATGAAAAATGATTTGTATTTTGATCTGGCCAAACATGCGAATCAGCAGGCGATGAAAATTAAAAACGCGATGAAGGAAAGGGGAGTGGAGTTTCTTTCTGACACTTATACCAACCAGATTTTCCCGATTTTAAATAATGATTTAATTCAAAAATTATCCGAAAAGTTTGAATTTTATGTTTGGAAGAAAATTGATGAAAATTTTTCAGCCATCCGCCTCATCACTTCCTGGAATACGAGTGATGAGCCTGTCGATAATTTCATTGAAATTTTAAAAAGTGAACTATAAAAAACAGCCTGATTTTTCAGGCTGTTTTTATTTATATTTTTTTGTTTAATTAGGAATTATTTCAAAGCTTTTGCAACTGTATTACAATCAGCTACTTTAAGATTTCTTCCTCCTTCATATTTAATTTTCTTTTCGTTGGCATATTTTGTTCCGGTTTCGGCATCTCTTTCGCCGATTCCTTCATTCAGTCCGTCTTTTGTTTGGATAAAGTAGATGTCATTTTTGTTACTGGTTTTTCCTTCGGAAGCAAATTCATAAGTAAGCTTAAGGGTATCACCGGACTTGAAACCAGTTAAATCCCCTTTATTACTGTCTTTTTCACTGTTTTTGGTGGTCATTTTTCCGGTAATCGTTCCCAAATTATCATCAATGGTTACATATATCGTATCTTTCCCTGTAACGCCCATGTAGCAGAAGGATTTTGCACCTAAAGTATCTACAACAGGTTCTGCAGTTGCAGTAGTATCAGCCGGAGCTTTTTCTGTAGATGAAGCTTCCTTTTTTTTATTACAGTTCAGTAAAAATATTGATAATGAACTTAATAAGATTAATTTTTTCATATCCTTGTTTATTATATTTAAATCAAATTTCGATAATGCTAAATTAATAATACTATTTCTATATGAGAGCAGATTGAGCATAAATAAAAAATTAATTTTCAATTTAATCAAAATTCAAAACTTATTTCTGCAAAAAAAGATGAGCCATGAAAATTCATAACTCATCATTTATAACTCATAACTATTTTACACTTTCAGACAGCCTCGAAAACCTCTTGCAGCATAATAAGAATCTGCGCCGTTGTGGTACATGAAAACGGTATTGTAACGGCGGTCGCAGAAGATAGCGCCTCCAAGTTCTCTGATGTTTTCGGGAGTTTTTACCCAGCTAGACGTTTTCAAATCAAATTTTCCTAATTCCTGAAGTTGTCGGTATTGTTCCTCAGATAAAAGCTCAATACCCATTTCCGCTGCTTTGTCGATTACATTGCTTTCAGGTTTATTGGCTTTTCTAGCTTCCCAGGCCTGATAGTCGTAGCAAAGGCTTCTTCGCTTCGGGCTTTCCGGCGAACAGTCGAAGAAAATGTATTCGTCTGTTTTTTTGTCATAATCAACAACGTCCGGCTCGCCTTCGGTTTCTTCCATTTCGTTTAACGACCAGAGTTTTTCGGGATTTTTTTCCAGTTTTACCTGAATTTTATCCCAGATCAAACCCTTGTGACGGCTCATATTTTTCTCAAAACGGGTTTTCAGAACCTTTAAAAGCTCTTCGTTTTGTTCTGCGGTTAGTTTCTTTTTGCTCATATCAAATTTTGTTTAGGAATTTTTTAATTGTTCGCAGAAGAAATTTTTCTGTCGGCTGGTCTAAAATACCACGAAATAATCACTAGAGCAAGCAACAAAACCGGTGGAAAAGTTTTGCCTGCAGAATCTCCGACAATCAAGTGAGAAATAACCGCCCCGGACATGAGGAAGAAAAAACCCGCATATGCCCATTCCTTTAATAATGGTGTTTTCGGAATTAAAACAACAATAACTCCCAGGATTTTCCAGACTCCGATGATGGTCATGAGATAAGCAGGGTAGCCAAGATTGGTGAAATTGGCGAGCTCGTCTTTATTTTTCAAGAGTTGAACAATGGCTGTAGAAATCATTCCCAAAGACATCCAAAGGGTAAAAATCCAGTAGATAATTTTGTTTCTTTTCTGTGATTTGTGTTGTGTTTCCATTTTTTATAGTTTAAAATTTTAATCATTTAAGCCTTTACCATTAAGAATTTCCGGAATATATTTTTCAATTCTGGATTCTCTGGTTTTAGATTGCTTAGCGGAAGAAAAATAGAGTAGGTAAGCTCTTTGCCTTCCCTGTGTTAATGCTTCAAACGCTTCTTTCAACTCTACATTTTCATTTAATTTTTTTTGAAATTCTTCAGGCATTTCAAAATCTCTGGTTTTCTTCATTTCTACTTTTGCGCCTGACTCTTCAATTTCAGCAGCTTCAAACATATAGGCTTTAAGAACTTTTTCTAAATCGATGATCTGCTTTAAATCTGTAAAACGGATTTGCCTTGCAGCCTGCACATTTTCAGTTTGTTGAATCAGAATATTCTCAGGATCTTTCATCAAAGCACCTTTAAAAAAGAGTAGTGCACAATATTCTTTAAAACCATGAATTAAGAAAATATTTTTCCCCTGATAGGTGTAGCACGGACATCCCCATTTCAATTCCTCCTCAAGCGCTGTGTCCAGGGCAATTGTTCGTAACTTTTCAAATTCTTTCTGCCATTGTTGGGCTTTGTCAAAGAAAAAATCAACTTTTGGGTTCATATAAATAAATATCGGTAATAAGTAATAGGTAATGAGTAATTTTACTAACTTCTAACTTCTGAATTATCTCCTGCAAACGGTTATGAGCCATATTAATTCCTTGTGCAAAAGGCAGTTTCAGCATCTGATCTCTGAAATCAACAGATTTGTAAATGGTATGAATCGTAATTTTGCTGGTTTCGTCTGAAAGTTTTTCAAATTCTAAAAATTCGAACTGAACTGGGAAAGGCGTGTTTTCCATCTGAAAAGTTCTGATAATCTTCTGGTTAGGAATGATATCATGAATAGTTCCATTTGCACTGAAAACGATTTCTCCCTGAGAATTTGATGTTTCAAAACGGTAACTTCCATGTTGCTTATTTTCAAATTTGGTAACTTTTGTTCCCATCCATTGTTCGAAAAGTTCGGCTTCGGTGTATGCCTTAAAAAGCAGTTCTACAGGCAGGTCAAACTCCCTGGTGATAAAGATTTCCTGTTTTCCGTCTTCGGCGTGGATTTTCGTTTTAAGTTCCATAATTTTTATTTTTAGACTGGTAGTTTTTCATTATACTTTCTAGCTTATTAAATTTCTCGTCCCACATTTTGCGGAAAGGTTCTATAAAATCGGCAATTTCTTTCATTTTATTTGGATTTAGGTGATAAATGATTTCGCGGCCGTTTTGTTCAGGCTTCAATAATTCACATTCCGTAAGGATCTGGAGATGTTTTGAAACAGTGGGCCTTGCAGTATCAAAATTAGAAGCAATAGCACCTGCCGTCATCGATTGTGTTGCGACCAGCATCAAGATAGATCTTCGGGTGGGATCGGCTATTGCCTGGAAAACATCTCGTCTTAAATTCATTATGTAGCTATTTGACTACAAATTTATATGAAGTTATTTAACTACACAAATTTTTAAGCTGTTTTTTTAAAAAAATTTATAAAAAAGCATCTTAGAAGTTGCTGTAAGATGCTTTTTTTATTTCTGAAAAAATCATTTTATTTTTTTCATGGGAAATGATTGTTTTGCTTTTTGTCCGTTTATGGTTCCCGAAATTTCAGCAATTAACGAATCTTTTGTAATTTTTCTGTAAGTAATAACATTAGGAAAATCATGCTGTGGATTTTCAAATACCAAAGAAGCTGGATCTGAAAAATCTTTTGAAACAAAATCTACAGGTAAGCCTTCATTTTGATTGCCTACAGATACAATATAATGAAGTTTTTTTTCTTTTTCAACTAGGAGGACAGATTCAAAAAGGAGAGTGTCTTTCTTATTCAGGTAATAGCTTTTCCCTTGAAATTCGGTGGCGCTTTTTCTTGTCCATGTTTCATACAGGCTTCCTTTCGGGGTTTTGGTTTCCCAAGTGCCTATAAGCCAGCTCAGTTTACTGATTTCATTGGGTTTCTTTATCCAGCTATACAAAAAGATGATGCTAAAAATGGATAGGATAAGTTTTGTTTTCATTGTCTTACTTTTTATTTCAGACAAAATTCAGCATATCGACAGGTATAAAAATTGTAAAAATGCGACATTACAGATCAGTCTTGTAGAAAAGATAAGACATTTGCAGATTGTCACCGTAAAATTCTTTAGGAGTAAATCCTGTAAATTCCTTAAAATCTTTGATAAAATGTGCCTGATCATAATATTGTGATTCATGAGCAAGGGCTGTAAGATTTGTATATTCCTTATTCAGAAGAAGTTTAAGGGT
>CBFGVN010000104.1:0-9188 GCA_965651845.1 uncultured Chryseobacterium sp.
AGATTTTAGATGTTAGTTTTGCAATATGCTAATTTCTAACTTCTAGGTTCTAATTTCTAATTATAAAGAAAAACTCTCACCACAACCACACGTTCTGGATGCGTTCGGATTGTTGAAAACAAATCCTTTTCCGTTTAAACCTCCTGAATATTCAAGAGTAGTTCCTGCTAAATAGAGGATTGATTTTTTATCTACAATAATTTTGATGTTATTGTCTTCAAAAATTTGATCAGTGTCTGCTTTTTGGTTATCAAACCTCAAAACATATTCTAGACCAGAACATCCTCCGCTTTTCACCCCCACTCTTATATAATCTTCAGCAGGGTCGAAGCCTTCCTCTGTCATCAGTTGGATGGCTTTTGCCTTTGCTTGATCTGATACTTTTATCATTGTATTTATTTAGAATGATTTAATGGTGCAAAAATACGAACTAATTTCCGCAATCTCAAATCGAAGATATCTATTTTAATGATTCTGTTCTTAATAGGATTATTTTTAGGATAAATTTAATGTTAAATTATGTAAACTTTTTTCTGAGAATCTGCAAACTCCGTTTTTAATTTAACTTTGAATACTATTTGTCATCTATAATTAAAATTAACAATGAGACAAAAATTACTTGGTTTTTTTGTATTGTTTTTAGTGTCGGTATCCTATGGACAGACCACAAGGTATATCTATGAAACTGCAGTGAATCCGGATTCTATTAATCTGGTGAGCATGAAGATAGAAAAAACTTTTCTGGATGTGAAAGGAAGTAGATCTTTATTCATCAGTGAAAATAAATTAATTAAAGATTCTCTTTTTGCCTCTTTTAAACCTGAGGGAAAAGAAGAACGTAAAAAAGATAAGAAGGATTTGTCAAAAACTGAGGTGAGAAAGCATACAGAACCTACTTTTTTTGAATATTTTATCATTAAAAATATTGCGGAACAAAAGATTTATTATTATGACAGGGTAGGTGGAAAGCAAATTTATTATCAGGAAGACAGGCCTTTGAAATGGGAAGTATCTGATGTTACAGAAAAACAAAATGGATATCCGGCTCAAAAAGCCATTGCTAATTTTGGAGGAAGAATCTGGACAGCTTGGTTTACAAAAGACATCAATATTTCAGATGGACCGTATAAATTCTCTGGATTACCGGGACTTATCGTGAAATTAGAGGATGATAAAGGAGATTACAAATTTGATCTTGTTAAAAAAATCACCATTCAGAATGCTTTTGAAGAACCGATGACGGCTGATGCAAAACAAAGCACAAGAAGAGATTTTAGCGGAGATAAAGCGGCATTGGCATTTAATAAAAATAGAAAAGCTGTTTCTGGAAATAAAGACGCTGAAATACAGGGGCTTGCAGGTGGCAGACGCGCAGGAGGAATGAATGGCGGCGGTATGGGCGGAATGCGGGGTAGTCACGGCGGAGGAATGCACAGGGAAGGAATCGGAGGAAGTAATTTTCCGATGCAGAGTTCAGGAATAGAAAATATTTCTTTCACCAATGGAAACCAAAATCCAATTGAATTAAAATAAAAATTATATAATGAGAAAATTAGGCATAATTGCTTTAGCGTTATTCATGCAGACTGCTTTTGCACAGGTCAATAGGTTTGTGTATCAGGTAACTATGAAGCCCGACGCTTCGAATAAGAGTGATATTAAAACAGAGAACGCATACCTGGATATTTCTCCTGAAAAATCGGTTTTCTATTCTGAAAACAGGATTAAAAGAGATTCTATTCTACAGAAAGCCTTCCAGGGCGGAGGAGGAAGAGGAAGCATTAATCGAGATCAAATGGAAGGTTTGAGGTCGATTATTAATTATTCCATCGAAAAAGATAAAAAAAACCAGAAAACGTTCTTTAAAGACCGAATCGGAAGAGATGTATATACGTATGAAGAAGACCGACCGATTAACTGGAAAATGTCTTCTGAAACGATGAAAATCGGTGAATATAAAGTTCAGAAAGCTGAAACCGATTTCGGAGGAAGAAAATGGACGGCATGGTTTACTACAGATCTTCCTTATCAGGACGGTCCTTACAAATTCGGCGGGCTTCCCGGACTTATTGTAAAAGTAGAAGATGATAAAGGAGAATATTCTTTTGATTTAATGAAAAACTATAAGATTGCCGATTTTCCTTCAATGAATCAATTCGGAAATACGATTAAAGTGAAAAGGGCAGATTTTGCCAAGCAGCAGAAAAAATTCATGGAAGATCCGATGTCGTTCATGACTCAAGGTGGTGGTGGATTCGGACAAACCCGCGTAATGGGCGGCGGAATCTCTGCTCCAAGAGGCGGTGGCGGTGGAAATCAAAACCCTGCAGATATGAGAAAAAGAATGGAAGAGAGAATAAAAGATGAAGCAAAAAGAAACAGTAATCCAATCGAATTGCAATAAAACAACCCCCTGAAGATTTCCTTCAGGGGGTTTTAATTTTTATCTTATTTAAAATTTATTTTAAAAGTTGGCTGAAAGTATCACCTTGTCTGATATCTCCACTGTTATAGCCTTTCATAAACCACTCTTTACGTTGTGCAGATGACCCGTGTGTAAAGCTTTCCTGATTGACATATCCTTGAGATCTTTTCTGGATATTATCGTCTCCCACCGCTTCGGCCGCATCTATAGCAGATTCAATGTCACCTGGTTCTAAAAAATGTTCCCTGCTGTCGGTTCTTTTAGCCCAGACTCCAGCATAAAAATCAGCCTGCAATTCTGTGGCTACAGAAACTCTGTTCAGCTGCTCTTCAGAATAATTGCCACTGGTTCTTGCTCTGTTAGTCTCTTGTAAAACGCCAAGAAGGTTTTGGATATGATGTCCCATTTCGTGAGCCATTACATAAGCAATTGTAAATTCCGTAACTTTTGCCCCGAATCTTGATTCAAGTTCTTTAAAGAAACTCATATCCATATAGACTGACTGATCAGATGGACAGTAGAAAGGACCCATTGCAGATTGTGCCGTTCCACAGCCGGATTGTGTTGTATTTTCAAATAAAATTACTTTTGCAGGACGATACTGGATTCCGTTTTCTGCAAAAATTTTTGCCCATGTTTCTTCGTTTTCGGCAGTTACCATTCGCACAAATTCACGAACTTTAAGTTCACCGGAGCTTAATTCTCTCTGTTCGGTTTGTGCAGGTCCGGATCCACCGGAAGAAAGAACGGAAGAAGGATCTCCTCCAAGGAAAAATATGATTGCAGCAATAATAAGAGTTCCCAATCCGCCTCCTACAACGGCTCCGCCGCCAAGACCTCGTCTGTCTTCCACATTACCGCTTCTGTCGTCTGTCCATTTCATAGTTTGTAATTTTTGTATGTAAATTTAAAAATTTAATGCTTACTTTCTATGAGTAGAAGGAATATTTTATAATTATTAACGATTGAGCTGATTTTTCTTCAACCAATAGGATGTAGACTGGTATGCTGAAATTGTTTCTTCAACCAGCTTCTTATTTTGATTAGGCGTTTTTACATTTTTTTCATCAAAATAAATATTGAAATCCGGAGGCAGCATATTTTTTTGTTGTTTTAAAACATATTGCTTCACTTTTCTTACCGGAGAAATGATTGTCAGATAATTATCCTTTATGAATCCCAAATCTTCATAAGTTGCAATATAAGCTTTCGGCTGGAATTCTTTTTTGAAAACATCCTGACCCAAAAATTTAGATTGATAATTAAAATTCAGCAATCCGAAAAGAGTAGGCATTACATCGATCTGCGACATTGTTTTCGTAAATTTCTCAGGTTTGATAAACCCTTCTGAAAAAATCATCGCAGGGATCTTATATTTATCCATGGGAAGTTCCGTATCTCCTGCGCTTGAAGCACAATGATCGGCTATAATTACAAAAACGGTGTTTTTATACCAATCCTGTTGTTTGGCCATTTCGAAAAACTTACGAAGCGAGTAATCTGTATATTTTACACCCCCTTCACGGGATTTTGCATTTCCTGGAATATCAATTCTTCCTTCAGGGTAAGTAAATGGCCTGTGATTGGAAACTGTCATCCAATGATTGAAAAAGGGCTTTCCGGATTTTGCTTCTGCATTCATGGTTTGGATTGCTTTTTTAGCCATGTCTTCATCGGCAACGCCCCAAACATTTGCGAAGGTAATTTCTTCGGGTTTGAAATTATTCCTGTCTACAATTCCATAGCCGTTTCCTGCAAAGAAATCCTGCATATTGTCGAAATAACTGTAACCTCCATATAAAAATTTAACATCATACCCTTTAGATTTAAAAACACCTCCGGTCGTGAATTTATTTTTATTGTTTTCTCTTTTAATAATACTTTCTCCGGCGGTTGGCGGAATACAAAGTGTAAGAGCCTCCAAGCCACGAACCGTTCTGTTTCCGGTCGCGTAAAGATTGGTAAACATCAAAGATTGATCTGCCAAACTATCGAGAAAAGGAGTGAGGTTTTGCTTGTTTCCGTAATGCTGCAAAAAGTCTGCAGACAAGCTTTCAATGGAAATTAAAACTACATTTTTCTTTAATTCCGGCTGATCTGGAGCAATGTTTCTTTGTAACTTGGGTTCCGAAAACTGGCTTAAAAAGTTTTTTTCCGCCTTCTTTTCATTGATTTCAGGGTAAAATTGAAAATAATCTAATTCATTATGAGTAAATGCCCAATAAAACTTCGGAAGACCATTTGCCTGGATTTCTTCTTCGAAAACATTACAGGCTTTGATTTTTGTGGTAAAATTTAATCCCAACAGACTTATTCCAACCAACGCAACAAAAGAGCCCAACAAAACCAGTTTTTGTTTCAGATTCGGAAGTTCCTGAAGTTCGATTTTTGTTTTCCTGTATATGAAAAGCGTAATCAAAATTGCAATTGCAAAAATCCCCAGAAATAAAGGAACCACCGGATAGCTTTCCATAATGTTTCCGATCACCTCGTTGGTGTAGATAAGATAATCTACAGCAATGAAATTATATCTTAAACCAAATTCGTTATAAAAGAAATATTCACTTACCGCATTGAAAACTATTAATAAAACATAGAGAAAAACTGAAATAAAGTAGAGCGTATTTCTGATTTTTACTCGTTTTTCCGGAAGGAAAAGCATGAGCCCGAAGAAAATGATTTTCAATCCAATAAAAGCTAATGCGATCTCTGCGATCGATCCCCCGTATTGTTTGAAAATATTATTGGGAATCAGAAGGATGTATAAAAAAAGAAGCATCAAAACTCCCAAAATGATATGTCCGTATGGCTTTTGGTATTTTGAATCGGATAAAAACAAAAAATAAAGCGCCAGAAATGGACATGTTAAAACAAATACAAAAGAATCGTTCACTACTCCGATCAACAAGATTTTTATGATTTCAAAAAAACCGAAGTTCGCTGTAGTAATAGGGTGAAAGAAGAAAATAATTCTTACAGTCAACGATATGAGAAGATAAAAAACACCCAGATATAAAAAGGGTTTTATTTTTTGCAAAAACATTTGTAATGATTAAAATATAATTCTTACAAATTTAGTTAATGCAGGCAATTGTTCCGTATAAAATCTTAAAATTGGATATTAATTAGAAACTTTATAAATATTTAAAATATTATTAAAAAATTCGCATTTCGAAAAATTAATCTTACAAACCGCTATTTCAAATAAAAAAAGAGCTATAAACATAGCTCTTCGTATTTTAAATTTTATAAAAAGTGTTAAAATTAAGAATGTCCAAAACCTATATTTCCTTTTTTACCGGAAAGATTTTTTTTAAAATCGATCATTCTTAAAGCGGTTACTGCTGCTTCAACTCCTTTATTTCCCAGATCTCCGCCGCTTCTTGCAATGGATTGCTCTTTTGTATCGTCTGTCAGTACACAGAAAATGGTAGGAGTATCCGTAAGAATATTACAATCTTTGATTCCCTGAGCCACAGCCGAACATACATAGTCGAAATGTGGAGTTTCCCCGCGGATAACGCATCCGATTGCAATTATCGCGTCGTATTTTCTTTCTTTGCAAAGCTGCATGCTTGCATAGTTGAGTTCAAAAGCACCCGGAACCGGGAAAAGTTTGATGTTTTCAGATTTTACTCCTTCTTTTTGAAGGATTTCCAGAGCTGCATCACGAAGATTGTAGGTTACAAAATCATTCCACTCAGAAAAAACAATGCCGATAGAAAACTCATCGGCATTAGTTATATTAAGTGGCTTGTAATCGGAAAGATTAACTGTTGCCATTGTTTAGTAATATTTAGTCATTTCAATATAAGAATCAGACATTCCGTTGTCGTAGTCCTGATATTTTTCGTCAATAGTTGCGAAATATTTTTTAGCTTCTGCTTTTTTATTCAATCCTAAAGCCAGAATACCTGCTTTTCTTGTAAAATAATACATTGTGTAAGGATCATCAGAAGCAGATGTTGCCTTGTCTAATAATTGTAAAGCGTCATCGTTTTTATTAAGACCTGATTGTGCGTCTGCCATAGCTCCGTATTTCATCGCCATCATTGTCTTGTTATCAGAAGAAAATTTGTCAAGAAGATCATAAGCTTCCTGGAATTTTCCTTCTTTGAATTTCAATATCCCTGCGTTGTAAGCAGAAAGTTTACCGATATTGGTTCCGGAATATTCATTGTAAGTTCCCAAGAACCCAGGATTTGCAGCAGATTTTCCTCCTAAAGCTTCTTTATCTTTACCATCTGCAAGATTTTTCTGAGCAGCCAGGAAACTTTTTACAGCTTCAGTATTTTTAGGAGCCACAACGAATTGTTTGTATCCAAAGAAACCAAGAACACCTAAAACAAGTACTCCAAAAACAATACCTAATGGTTTTGAATATCTTTCAAGGAATCTTTCTGTGTTTAAAGCCTCTCTGTCAAGATCTTTAAAAAACTCCACTGTTTCTTTACCTTCTTGCTCATTGTGAGCATTCTTTGTAAGTTTTGCCATAAATTCTTAAAAATTGAACTGCAAATTTAATTGTTTCTGAATGATTTACAAAATACTTTGTGAGTATTATTGAATTTATTTGAATAATTGAAGTGAATTGTGAAATGACAATCGTGAATTTATTGAAAAAAATGCTTCGACAGGCTCAGCATGACACTTCTAATACTATATGTATTAATATAACGGTAAATTATTAGCGTTGTCATGCTGAGCCTGTCGAAGCATTTATATTTTCAGTTTAATATTCTAAAATATGATAAACCTCTGCATTGAATTTTTTCAGCTTTTCCTCACCGTTCAAATCTTTTAAACCAATCAGAAAACTGAATTGTGAAACTGTAGCGCCTTGTTTTTCGACCAGTTTTGCGGCGGCTTCTGTTGTTCCTCCGGTTGCTAAAAGATCATCATGGATGAGAATTCTTTGTCCGGGTTTTATTTGTCCTTCACGGGTTTCGATGATGGCGCTTCCGTATTCTAGGTCGTATTTTTCTGAAATAACAGGCGGCGGAAGTTTGCCCGCTTTCCTGATTAAGATAAATGGAACTTCCAGAGCAACCGCAACGGCAATCCCGAAAAGATAGCCGCGACTTTCGATTCCGCAGACCGCATCTACTTTTCCTTTACTGAAAGCAACAAGATCAGCGATCACATCTTCATACAGTTTCGGGTTTAAGAAAATAGGGGAAATATCCTTGAACTGAATTCCCGGAATCGGAAAATCTGGGATATTTTCTATCGTATCTTCTAAATTCTTAATTAATTCTTGAGAAGCCATTTATGGATTGATTTTATAGCTTGAAATTTTCCAGTCGCCGTTTACGTTTTTAAGTCCGAAAGTAACTTTTAAAGAGGTTGTTTTTCCGCTTTTATCAGTTACGTCATACGTTGCATTTACACTTGCAGCATTGGGGTTACTCGCGCTTGTTGTAATGTTTTTAACACTTACATTTTTTACGGAACCAAAACCGGAAGTCGGATTTGAGAAAGATTCATAACTTCCCCAACTTGGATTGCTTGATGAATTGTAAGCTGCTTTTAAATTCTGAGAGCTTACATTGTTCAAAAATCCTGAAACTACATTTTTAGGATCTGCAGCAGGTTGTTTTGGAGCCGCCGGAGTGGTTGTCGGTGAAGTCGTTGCATTAGGATCTGTAGTTGGTGTCGTTGTACCCGGATTATTTGGATCAATTACTGCAGGATCCGTGTTTACTGCTGTGGAGTCCACTTTTGGAGGAGCCGGAACTTTTAATAAAGCTGGATTTACATCTAGTCCTATCTTAGACATTTTGAACGTTTTTGCTGTAGTTTTTACAGAAACAGTGATGTCTATTTTATTGTCTATTACTTTAGCCGCAGGAATTGATGAGAATTTTAAATTAAAACCTTTAAAATTATTATCCTGCATTAAGTTTTTTGCTGTTGAAAGTTTCACTCCATTGCTGAAAACTTCCAGAGTTGCTTCCAGACCTGCTCCTGTAAATGAAACTGGATTTCCGGCATTATCTACCAGTCTTGGCACGATCTGAAGGGCTGTCGGTGCTCCGGTTCCATCGTCTCCGGTTGGTCTTGTGATGACACTTAATGAGCTTGCTTTTACATCATTCGGATCGCTTTCTTTAGCTGTTTCGTCGCCAAAGATGTTCATTTCTCCCAAGGATGGAGGAGCGGTACTTGCCCATTCAATGCCGTTTTTCTGAGCAACCTGGTCTGCCATTGACATAATTTCGGGAACTTTTTTTCCGTTGATTAGCTGGCCGAGAGCTTTTAGTTCTGCGACATCGCCATCTGCTTCTACACCAAAAGTCTTCAAAATATAAAGAGCTTCATTAAACTTTATCTGCTTAATGGTAGGAAGGCTGGCTGTCATATCATTGATACTTGACTGTAAAGTTTTCGTATTTGTAGCATCTACAGAGTCTTTTTTGCATGCTGTGAAAAGCAACAAGCTGAAAACTAGAAGAAAAGACAACTTTTTCATTTTTATTCTGTTTGCCACAAATTTAATAAAACCTTTATTAATAGAAGGTTTTTATTTTTCATTTTGTTGCTCTTTCAAGTTTTCTTTAAAAAACGAACTGAAGACCGCCTGCATATTCGGGAACGAAGAATCTTCCCAGTATTTGGCTTTGTAGTTGCTGTTATTGGTTTTGAATTTTACTTTTTCAATATCATTATTGTTGCTGAAACTGAATTCCGTAGGGTAAAAATTCGTATAAAGAACCAATTGATTATAATTCGGTTCTGTTTTATGTTTAAGTTTTATGAATCC
>CBFGVN010000105.1:0-9159 GCA_965651845.1 uncultured Chryseobacterium sp.
TATCTTTAGTGGAAAAATTGAGAAATAATAATGCACAGAATTTCAGCTCACTGGTAAGAAGCTGGGGTTCTTTTTGCAAAAGTTTTGGAAAAAAATCGGGATAAACATCCTGAAATCTGGCAGGAAACTCCGGATCGTTATTTTTTGCAAGCTGTACAACGTCTTCAAAAGCTTCGTTAAGTTTTTTATTAAGAATCTTATTTTCTTCATTTTTTACATGCAGTACTTTATTTTTTTTGCCGATTTTTTTGACAGCAAATAAAACTATGACAGCCAGACCTATGGCTCCCAGGATAATAGCATAAAATAAATATCTGTTTTTCTCTTCCAGAGGTTTCTGCTTATCCTTCACAAGAAGCTTTACGGTTTCTTTTAGATTAGAAACTTCAGTCTCGCGTATACTGTCGTTGAGCTTGATAAACTTATTCAGATATGTTTTTTCATTTCCGAATTCTTTCTTTTTGTTGTAAGCATCGGAAATCAGTGAATATAGCTCTGATAATTTCCTTGAGTTTTTTGCCTTTTGGGCAAGCTCTATTCCTTTTTTATAATTGATAATTGCAGAATCATAGTTTTTTTTTGTGCTGTTGATCTGTCCCAAAAGCTTATACACTACAAATTCATTATATCCCAGATCTACCGGTAATGCCCGGCTTGCCCTGACATAATATTCTGTGGAATCGACTTTATTCTCTTTAAATTTTATCCCGGCCAAATTCAACAATGCTATTTTTAGATTTACCCCAAGACAGGTATTCTTTACTTTTTGACCTTTAAGCTCCTGAATTGCTTTCTTGCTGTAAAACGTAGCCGAATCGTAGCGTTTTTTTTCAGTATAATTTGTCGCCATGTCTATCAGCCCTAAAGTTTTGATGTATCTTCTTGTAGAATCTACGGTTACATTTTCAGATAACCTGATATTTTCTTTAAGCTTGGTAATGGCTTCATCATACATTTTGATTCCAAAATAGTTATTGCTATATAACATATTGGTACTGATACGGTTAAACTCATCAGCAGACTTATAATCATTTTCAGCTTCCATCATTTTTAAGTAGCGAATGCTTTTTTCATATTGATTAAGCCTGTTAAAAACATAAGCCAGATTAAGGCTTGCTTTAGCATTGCCCTGAGAGTAGCCTATAGACTTCGAATCTTCTAGAATGGATAGATTGGTCTTAATAAATTCATCCGTTTTACCGGAAATCATCAATATTTCTGCTTCCTTTAATCTTCCTTCAATAGTTTCGGATGTTATTTTTTGCTGTGCGAATAAAAAGACAGAAAAAAATACAAGAATAAATTTCATCATGAATATTTCTTACTAAATTAATTATAATAAGCAATATTTTAAACATATTTTTCATTAAAATCAGGTCAATTCTGAAATATTTATTTCATTTTCAAAAATTATATTTCATTTTTCTTAATTCAACCCTTTAAATAAGAGGATTTTTTTCATAGTGAATGATTTTCAGGAATCTTCCTTATTCTTAAAAAATACCATCTGTTTGTTATAAAAAATCATATTAATTTATCAATTATTTACTTAGACCAAATAAAAAATTATGTTTTGAAAACATGATCCGATTTTTAAAACAGATTAATACCAATCTGATAATCAAATAATTAACAACATGTCATATCTATGTAATACAATGAAATTCTTTTTTAAGGCATTCTAGTAATTAATATTGCCATCAATAATTCAATTCAAAGGCAACTTTATCAGCCTGATTAAATACACAAATAATTTTTAAAAAATATCGCATGAAAAATTTATTATTTTTATTATCAATTGCACTTCCGATTCTTTCTTATTCACAAGTAGGTATTAATACACCTACCCCTAGAAAAATGCTCCATGTGAATGGTTCTCTGCAGGTAACCAACGAGCTGAGTGTCGGAGGAAATGCATCTACAGCGGGCAATGCAGGTACTTCAGGACAGGTTCTTACCTCAACCGGATCAGGTACAGCCCCGATTTGGAATTCTCCTAACGAGGTAAAAGGCACGATCGCTGCTGCATATTATCTACAAGGTAATGATGACTTAACTATTAATCAAGGAGATACAGGTGATGTTCCCGGGCTTACCCTGACCGTTACCGTACCTGCCGGTAAAACACAGACTCTTCTATTTACCATCATCGGATATGCCATCCGATCTACAACAACTGATGGAGAAGCTACACAAGGTGTATTCAGTCTGGTACAAAACAATGTAAAAATCTCATCTGCCTTCACCGCTTCAGGGGATTTCGGAGATCTGGATGCAGTACCTGCACCGGTAACTTTCTTAAAATCTGTAACCTTAGCATCCGGAACATATACTTTTAAAGTACGATACACCCCATGGAAAGACCAGCAGATTGTAAATTTTGATCCTTCCAGTTTTTCAGGATACAATGGAGATACTGAAGCGATGCTCAGCAAAATGCAGGTATTGGTATATAATAATTAATCTCCCTCAACAAGATACAATTGAGTCAGAAAAAAATGATTCTAAACACACAAATGTCCCTAAAAAAATGATGCAGAACAATTGTTCTGCATTGTATTTGCAACTTACGGATACATAGACTAGAATATGTTTTAAAGAAAATCAAGTTAATTTTTTCAATTAACTTCTGAAAATAACTGTATTGGCTGCTTCAGTATGTTTTTATGACTGTTGAAGTCATAGTTATGTAATACCTGTTCCCTATTACTTTCTGTACTCAAACTCTTATCATTGTTTTAATTGTATAGTATTTATCTGTTTTAATTTAAAATTTTAACAAATAAAAACGAATAATTCAAAAAAAATATTCGTCGTACCATTGAAAAACCACTGGCAACAAAAGAGAATTATCAGTACCATATTTTGCCGGAAATATCAGCATTTTAATCAAAAATTAATACTCAGCTTATATTGATTTAGCATATTATGAAAATCCTATTTTTATTATTTCCCTTCTTTTTATTGGCACAACAAAAAATTACGCCTCGGTATATTGATTTGCAAATCAAAAAAATTGAAGCTCTGGGCAGGGAAGGAAAATCTGATCAGTATATCAAAGGAAACACCCTCCTATTAAAGCATTCGAAACTTATCAAATATTCCCGCGGAATTGCATTAGGATATTTAAATCTTTCTTACAGCCTTTTTTTCGCAGGAAATTACAAGAAAAGCATGGAATATTTAAAATTGGCAAGAAAAGAAGAGTTTGCACAAAACGATTTTACTTCACAATTGAGAATAAAAAGACTTTTAAGTTACAATTATATTTCTGTCGGGCTATATCAGCATGCTATTTCCGAACTCAGGGAAATTGCCCTGTTGTCGAATGATTCCCCCATAGATTCTGTAAGATTGCAGGCAAAGGCTTCCTCATATATCGATATCGGGCTTATTCATCAGGAAAAAAAGCAGTTTGATTCTGCCACGATTTATGTAAAAAAGGGAATCAATGCATTACAAAGTTGCCGGAAACTTACCCCAAGATTAAAGGTAATCCTGGCTTGGGGAAAACTGACCTTGATAGAACTAAAAATTGATGAGAAAAAAATTGATTCTGCTAAAATATACCTTAAACAATTGGAAAGCTGCGCAGAAAAATTACCCGGAAATTATAATTTTAAACTCTTTCTTGCCAAAGGTAAAGTCTGTGAAGAGACCGGAAATTATCAGCAGGCTGTCAGAAATTACGTAAAATCCGTAAAACTCGTGCAAGGAACTAAAAACATTGTCGCTTTACGGGATCTTTATCAATCGCTTTCAAAAGCTTATAGCAAAAACGGAAATCCGGATTCTGCCAAGATTTATCTTAAAAAATTTGACGCTATTACGGATACCTTAGTCAGCCTTTCACCACCCGCCATAGAAAGCACAGTACAGGAACTCGTGACACAGAAAGAGAATAAAATTAATTCTAAAACCCGTTATTTCATGTACTTTTTGTATGCCGCGGCGGTGATCGTCATGATGTTTTTTCTTGTTCTTTTCAGGAAAATCCGCAGGGAAAGAAAAATTTTCTTGAAAAAATTTTTTCAAACCATGATATTAAGAAAAAAATTTAAAACCGATTTAAATTATGTCGTAAATTTACCAAAAAAACACGACCCTGAATTTCTCACCAGATTTCAGGAAGTATATCCCAATATTTTTCCAAGATTATTAGAGATAGAACCTCAGCTCCTGGCCAGCGAACTGAAATTCTGTGCTTTATTATTCCTCAATTTTTCATCTAAAGATATCGCGGAATATACTTTCGTAAAACCCGAATCTGTACAAACCAGGAAAAACAGACTGAGAAAAAAATTAAATATCTCCTCAGATGAAGACCTCTATATCTGGATGAAAAATATCAACAACAGCAGAATTCATTCTTTGTCATAAAAACAGCCGTGAAGTAGATTTCACGGCTGTCATTGTAAATTAATTAATAAAAAATATCAAAAAAAAAAAAACAAGTTACTTTTTAATAATTTTTTGGGTCACTTTTTCTTTTCCATTATCCAGTGACAGAATGTAAACTCCTTCAGGCAGTGATTCTACGTTGATCGTTTGAGCGCTTGTTTCTCCAGAAAGCACTACTTTTCCAAGTACCTCGATTAGCTTATATTTAAATTCTGAATCAGATGATGAATTAATTTTAATCACATCTTTTACCGGATTAGGGTAAATGCTGATGGCTTTGGTACCTCCTGAAACCTCACTAATTAAGCTATTGAAAGCTGCCGCTGAAGTTATTTTTAATGTATAATCTTCTACCTGTCCGTAAGAAATCGTTCCACATGGTGAAGTCGGCACCGAATTATACTTCAGGATTACTCTCATTCTTACATTCCCGGTAACAGCTGTAGCCGGAATCGTTATATTTCCTGTAACGGGAGATGCCGTACTTCCTGCTTTCGACCATGCTAATTCTCCACCATCCGTAAAGTCTCCGTCTCCATTGAAATCTATGTAAACAGCGTATGCTTCACTAAATTTTATCAGCTGCCAGTTTGGCGTAATCGTAAGAGGGTAAGTTGTACCTTTTACTACATTTCCGATGATGGACGTAAAGTTTTCATATCCTGCCGTACCTGTAGAACTGTTATTGATGTTTGCAAATTTCACATTGCCGATATTTTCATCTGCTGCAGAGCTGGCTGATAATGAACAGTAGCTTATTCCTGTTCCCGCGGCCTGGGTTGTCACGTTCGCGGTATTGCTTGCAACAGAAATATTTCCCGCGGCATCTTTTGCCTTTACAATAAAGCTGTAGGAAGTTGCAGGTGATAAACCTGTCACTGTATAAGTACTTGCCGAAGTAGTTCCTAATAAAGTGATCCCTCTATAGACATCATAGCTTGTTACCGCTACATTATCAGTAGCTCCGTTCCATGATAATACCGTAGAATTCTGAGTTGTGGAAGATGCGGATAACTGAGGAGCTGTCGGAGCCTGCGTATCGGTCACCGGGTTTCCTCCCCCAGCATATGCCTGTCCTAATCCTACTGCGTAAAATGCATTCTGAGTAGCTATATGCTCCGGCGAATCTACCCCATAAAGATCTTTTACAGCAAGAATTCCGTAAGCTGTAAGGTCATTATAAGTTGAATTTGCTGAAAGATATGATGTTTCGATACGGTAAACGATTTTAGCGGCTTTTTCAAACCCTATTCCTGAAACATTATAGCTGCTGCCGATATCGTTGGTACCGGAACCTCCCATTACCAGAAGGTAAAACCAATGATTCAGTACACCGCTGTTGTAATGAACACCGCAGGAATCGTTATAACCCGGGCTATTTGGATTATTGTTTGGAATACACGTGCTACTTGCATTTTTCCAGAAAGTACCTTTATACGTGTCCGGTTGACTAGACAAACCCGAATTCGGATTGCTCATAGATCTTAAATAATACGGTGAAACCTTTACTATATCTTCTCCTATGGTAAAGTTTTGCTTTTCAGGGGCAAATGTATTTTCAACCACGGCTCCCCAAATATCGGAAAGCCCTTCATTAATGGCTCCCGGCTCTTTCTGATATACCAATCCGGCTTCATCCTGACAAATGGCATGTCCCAATTCGTGGGCAGTAACATCAAACGCAGTGAGCGGTTTGAAGGTACCATTACCATCTCCGTATATCATTTCACTTCCCGTCCAGGCAGCATTTGCGTACGAACCCGGAGCCTGAGGATCCTGTACATGGATATAACTTTCAAGAACAGCCCCCTGATTATCATAGCTGTTTCTATTGAATGTATTTTTGAAATAATCATATGTTTTTTCTACACCCCAGTGTACATCCAGAGCAACGTCATTTCCGCTGGAAGAATGTTCTGCAGTCGTCCAGTTATTATCCGTATCGGTGATATTCGTTTTTACAAGATTGGTGTAAAATCCGTTATTATTGTTATAGGTATTTATTCCGCCTCCTCTTGTATCATCTTTCAGTACATATTTATTATTTACCAGAGAAGTTTCGATAGATTTCAGTCCGCTGTATCTTGTACTGGCATTTCCGGTTATGAGAAAGGCCGCTAAATCTTGTTTTGATTGATTTTCTGGCCCAATTATCTGAAGATTTTCCAATTCTTTGCCGTGGGCATGATCGCCTGCATGCTTCATGATCGGATTGTCAAGCAATATCTCTCCTGATTTTGCATCTACATAAATATGAGATCTTAGGAAAGGTTCAGCAGAAAAGACATCAAATTTATAAGACAATAAAAGCCTGTAATGATCACCGGCTGTTTGTACAGGAATTAAAAGAAGTTCACCTTTTGGCTGATAACCAATTTCTTTTCCGTGTTGGGTTTTAGACATTAAAACCTTTACTCCGGCATACTTTACAGCATTATTAAGAGCTTCAGATTCTGTAATATCGGGTTGTGTATTTACGTCGCCGGTATCGTACATTTCGCCATTCATGCTTACCAGATTACCTTTTATATAATGCAGTGTATAATTGGCAAACTCTACTTTGAGCCCATTGTGATAAAGCTGATATTTTTCATCAGCGAAATCGGAAAATAGTTTTGCCGACTTGGTTTTAACCATTTTAGAACCCGAAGGAAGATTAAAAATTTCTGAAAAGAATTTTTCGTTATCGGATGCAGCCAGATCTTTGGCCGCTGACCCAGATTTGAATGTAATGAGGGATGATCTTCCATTCTCAATAGTAATTCTTTGGTCGATAAACCGCTGGGCATTTACGCAAACACCACTTACCAGGAGCGGGATAAAAATTGCAAAAATTAATTTGTTTTTCATAATGATCTTTGTTTGGTTTGATTGTTTTGGATTGATTAATCAACTATATATTTACTAATTAGTCTGAGGAAAGCCGTGCAGGTAAGCACTTCCAGTTTCATAAAAGCCTCCGTAACAGAATACATCACTTTTATCGTCTCACTGACATCACAAGTATACTATTTAATTGATTACTCACACAAAAGTGAAGATATTACACAGCTATTACATAAATTTAAAATGCTTTAAATCAAACAAATACATTAGTTAAATTTCAAATCTGAATTTAATTCATCTCCCTTCGAAATAGGAATATAAGAGCTGGATACTTCATTTCAAATATCATTATCACCCATATGAAAGCTCATGGAATTTAAATACAATCAAATCGGCTTTACATGAGATGTGAAAATTATTTACTGACGATTAAAATTTCCTTAAAAAACCGCCTTTTTAATTTACATAATATGCAAGCCGATTCTTTTATGTTATTTCATTCTCCAGATTGTAAAAGCCGCTTTGGAATTATTAAATAAACTGATATCCGTTAAAGGAATTTTTATCCCAAAAACAATTTTATCTCCTGCATCCAGCTTTACGATGGTTTGCGTTTTTCTTACAGGCGGAGAGACATTTATGGATAAAACACTTACATTCAGGAAAGATTCTTCGGAAATTAGAACAGCTGTATTGGTTCCGGATTTTATCTTAAAAATTCCTGCTCCCAAAGTGGACGCCGACAGTAAAGAAGCCATTTCTATATTAAAATAAATATGGTAAATGCCTTTTTCCAGGGCTGTAAATTCCTGTGTTGATGTATTAAAATCCAGACCTTCATCAATTTCAAGAGTGGGAAAAGAAACTTTTTGCCAACCGTTCAAGAGACTTAAGGAAAGAACAGAAAACCCGGTTCCGCCGGTGCCTTTTATAATGGTATTTGCCGTTGGTGCCCTTTCAAAAATATTGCTCAGATCTGTTGTATTTACCACATTTTCGTCATCGAGTACCATGACTTTCAAATCCTGTGCTGAAGGTAAAACAGGAGTTGTCCGTATTCTTACATTTCCGTTGACATCCAGTGAAGCTTTTGGATCTTCCGTATTGATCCCAACCTGTCCATATGTAACCGAGCCTATCAACCCCATTACAATACATAAAAATTTTGTATTCATAACTATTTTTGATGGTTAAAATTTTAAATAAAAGTCTGTTGAGTGAAAAAAATTTAAGATTTAGACGAGATCTTTTTGTTTTCTCCATTTGGCTACGGTATTCCGGCTTAGTTTGAAATGTGCGGCTAATTGAGAATTATTAAGCTGGTTATTAACCTGATACTCCAATATCTGACTGATCGCCAGTGGATCATAAGATCTGTGCTGCTGATTAAATAAAGTTCTTTTCCGGCAGTCTTTTTCGAAAAGCAAGTTGTTGAGCCTGATAATATCTAAAAATGATAATTTCTTTTTCGACAGTATAGTTTTGCATAGCTGCATTTTTTCAGGATATTTCCTGGTGATAATGTCGATATAAATACGTTTGTAATCCGGCGAAGATGTAATGTTTTGTGTTTGGTTGCTCATCTTTAAAATTATTTATTACTAAAATGTTTAAACTTCATAATTCCTAGATAGGATAAAGGATTCGTTGATCTGCTTACAAAATTGTTGCATTTATTTCTTTATAAAAAAACAACAGGTATGACTTGGATACTACATTGATTTGAAATGATAAGCTGATAAAGAAGCGCCTGCTGAATCAAACAGTTTTTTATTTTCATTACAACACACACAACCAATGAAATGCCGATTGCAAGGTCACTGACAAGATGTAATATCTGTGTAATACCAGCTTTTTTTGAGAAAAAGAAAACTCATGATAGTTTTGCCTACAACAAATCACTGAGAAGAGCTTTATCCAGCTCAGACTGGG
>CBFGVN010000106.1:0-9146 GCA_965651845.1 uncultured Chryseobacterium sp.
TGATAAAATGATCAGTACAAATGCTGCTGGTTTTCAGGATGGTCTTTTCACGGCTTCAGTTTCGGAACTAAAAGCTCTTTATCTTAAGAAAAGAGAAATGGCTACGATCTATACTCCGAATTCTGAACCGATGAAGGAGATTGATAGGTTGATTAATGAAGCAAAAATGGGTTCTACAGGCTCCTTAAGAACCTACTACAATACTTATTACAACGAAATTAACAGAATCAATAATGAAGTGGCAAATGCCAATTCAGACCTGGATTCTTATCCTGAAAAACAAAGAAAATATCTGGATGCGGAAAGAGGGTATAACATGATTGAAGCGACTTACAACAGCTTGTTGGGAAGACAAAATGAAACACAGATGAGAATGGCTACAAACCAGTCGGACATCAGTGTGATTGACCCTGCGAAAAATGTTGGACAACCGCCGATCGGGCCTAATATCAAAGCGGCAAAAGCCGGAATTATAGGAGGATTGCTGATTTTACCTTTGTTATTTATTTTAGTGGGAGAATTCCTGGACAGCAAGATCAGAAATATCAAAGAATTGCTTAATGCTACAAGAATTCCATTGCTGGGTGTCATCGGAAATAATACCAACGAAAATATGCTTACAGTGCTGGATCAGCCTAAATCTTCTGTTGCAGAAGCATTTAGAGGAATCAGGGCAAATGTAAGGTTCCTGTCCGGAGAAAACGGAAAAAGTAAAGTCATTCTCGTTACTTCGTCCATCGGAGGAGAAGGGAAAACCTATGTTTCCATCAATTTGGCTTCAGTTCTTGGTTTAAGCGATAAAAAGACAATTCTATTGGGAATGGACTTAAGAAAGCCAAAAATTTTCGGGGATTTTCAAATAGACAATAAATATGGTATTTCAAACTATCTTACAGGTGAGGTGGAAATAGATCAGATTATTAATAAAACCAGAATTCCAAATCTTGATGTGGCTACTTCGGGGCCAATTCCGCCGAATCCATCAGAACTTTTAATGAGCGAAAGAAATATTAAGTTCATAGAAGATCTTAAAGAAAGATACGATTTCATCATTATCGACTCTCCGCCGGTAGGTCTGGTTGCCGATTCTTATGAGCTGATGAAGTATTCTGATGCCAATATTTATGTCGTTCGCCACGAATATACGGAGAAATATATGCTAAAAATGATCTCCGAAAAGTATCATAATGGAGAAATTGACCATCTTGGGCTTGTGTATAATGACTACAATACGAAGCAGGGCTATGGCTACGGATATGGTTATGGCTACGGTTATGGCTATGGCTACGGCTATTTTGATGAAGATAAAAATTATAAAGAACCATTGTTGATAAGAATTAGAAATAAAGTTCAATCAATATTCAATAAAAAATAATACATTTAGGCCCTCATTTAATGGGGGTTTATTGTATCACGGCAATTTTGAATCTATTAAAAAAAGAATATTTTCACGAGTTTGTCGTTTACTTTATAACAAATTATGTTTTTTTGTTTATTTTTAACTAAACATTAAGATTATCATTAATATAAAAATGTTTTATATTTGCAAAAATTAATTTTTAAAATAACCATAAATCCATATTCTTTTATGAATAGAAAATTATTGTTTAGCTTCCTTGCCGCTCTAGGAACTGTGGTAAGTGTTAAAGCTCAAAGAAACGAATTGGGAGTTCGTCTAGGTATGAGTAACCTAGTGGGTGATATAGGAAGAACGAATTATATTTTACAAAAGCCATTGGATTTAAGTAGAACATCGGACTGGGGTGTCCCATTTTACGGAGGTATTTTATACAGATTTAATTTTAACCCTCATCAGACGGTGAGATTAGATCTTGGATATAACCAGATTCAGTTTAGTGACAAAGTTGCTAAGGAAGAGTATAGGAAAAACAGAAATGCTTTCGGAAAAAACAATGTGTATGAAGCTAGTTTGGTCTTCGAATATAATTTCTTCCCTGTAAACAACGAACAGAAAGGTATGGTAAGTCCATACATTTTCGGTGGGGTAGGTGCATTGATGTTTGATGCGCCGAAGGCTACCTTGGTAAATGATTTTAGAAGAGATGCAGATGGTGTTGCACAGGCTCCGATCAACGAATTGGACTTTACCACCACACCTGTTTACTCTACCGGAACAAAGACAACTATGCATATTCCTTTTGGAGTAGGTTTAAAATATAAATTTAATTATAGCTGGGCGATCTTCGCAGAAGCTACATTTAGATACACGATGACGGATCAGCTGGATCACAGCAGAATCCTGAGCAAAGATGTAGTCTCTACATACAACGGAGATATTTTAAGCCCTGTAACAGGAGGATCTTTACTTCAAACGGATGCTTATTATGTAGTATCTAAAGAAAGAGAAGCTGCATTTTTGGGTGAAAGAAATATTGGAGATCTTAAATCTAAAGATTGGATGAATACTTTTAGCCTTGGGTTGACGTATTCATTTGGAAGACCTCCATGTTATTGTGATTAATATGTCGTTGATAAAAGATAAAATAGATCCTGAAAATTTACCAAGGCACGTTGCTATCATCATGGATGGTAATGGGAGGTGGGCAAAATCTCGTGGCGAAGAAAGAACTTTCGGTCACAAGAATGCCATTGATGCTGTAAGAAATGCCATTAATGCATGTAATGAGATTCATATTCCATACTTAACGCTTTATACCTTTTCTTCGGAAAACTGGAACCGCCCGGCTAAGGAAGTAAATACTTTAATGAATTTACTTGTAGAAACTTTATTGCTGGAAGCGGAAGAGATTTTCTCTAAAGGGTTAAGAATGCACGTCATTGGAAATTTGGAAAAACTTCCTCCACTTGTAAAAGATCAGCTTCTACGTGTGGTGGAGCTTACAAAAGAAAACACAAAAGGTAATTTGGTATTGGCTATAAGCTATGGTTCTCAGAACGAAATACTGAATGCCGTAAAAAACATAAGTGAGGATGTAAAAGAAGGAAAGGTAAAGGTAGAGAATATTAATGAAGAACTATTCGAAAGCTATCTTTACACTAAAGATTTTCCGCCTGTTGACCTGTTGATCAGAACAAGCGGAGAAATCAGAATCAGTAATTTCCTCCTTTGGCAGATCGCTTATGCAGAACTGCAGTTTTTAGATGTTCTGTGGCCGGACTTTACGAAAGATATTTTCTTCCAGTGTATTGTTAATTATCAAAACAAGGAAAGAAGATTCGGGATGACCGGAGAACAGATAAAAATCCAGTAAAATTTAAGAAAAGAAAGACTACGATAAAATGAAGTTTAGACTATTACCCATCATTATGTTTGTTGCTTCTGCACATTTTTATGGACAGGTAACTCCACAGGATAGCACAAAAGTGAGCAATTCTGTACATGCAGAAAATCAAGCAGGAACGTATACACTAAAAGACATCGTTGTAGATGGGGTGAAAAAATATACGCCGGCTCAGATCTTGAGGTTTACAGGTTTATCAAAAGGTGAAACTGTAGACATTCCGGGACAAAAAATCAGTAACGCCGTAAAAAAACTTTGGGACACGCAATCTTTTTCTGAGGTTGAAGTATATGTTCAGAGCATTGAAGGCGAAACAATTGTTTTAAGATTTTACCTGCAGGATCTGAAAGATCTTGGGGAAGTAAAATTCACAGGAAGAGGGATCGGCAAATCTAAAAGCGAAAAATTAGCAAAAGATAACAACCTTAAGCCGGGGACTAAAATTACTCAAAACTTAGTTTCAAGTCTTAAAACCAATATTCCTAAAGACTACATCAAAAAAGGATTTGCAGATGCTAAAATTACCATTCAGGATAAAGTAAATGCAGGAGATCCTAATTTGGTAGACTGGACGATTAATGTTGATAAAGGGAAAAGAGTAAAAATCGATCACATTGAATTCGAAGGAAATCAAGCAGTGACTGATAGAAAACTTAGAAATAAAGCCTTTAAAGAAACGAAGCAGAAAAGATTCGGTATCGGAGGTATTCTGAAATCTTCAAAATTCATTGAAGATAAATATCAGGAAGACAAACAAAACCTTATCAGCTATTACAACTCTTTAGGGTACAGAGATGCTGCGATTGTTTCAGATTCAGTTTGGAGAAACAAGAGAAACAATTATGAGATCGATGTAAAACTAAAAGAAGGTAAGCAATATTACATCGGTGATATTACATTTACCGGAAATACGGTTTATTCTACAGATTATTTACAAAGACTTTTAGGATATAAAAAAGGTGATATCTACGATGCAGTAGGTTTCAACAAAAAAGTAGGGGAAGACGGCGGTAAGGAAGATGATTCCGATATCAAGTCTGTTTACATGAACAACGGTTACCTTTTCTCAAACGTGACGCCGGTTGAAAAATCTGTAAACGGAGATAAAATCAACCTTGAAATCCGTATCAACGAAGGTGAAAAAGCAACCTGGAACAGAGTAACTTGGGAGGGGAATACAACCACTCATGACCACGTAATCCTTAGAGCTTTAAGAACAAAGCCGGGAAGCCTTTTTGCTAAAAGTGATATTAAAAGAACGTACTTTGATTTAGCAGGGATGTCATTTTTCGACCCACAACAGATTGGTCAGGATATTCAGCCAAATCAACAGGACAATACGGTAGATATCAATTGGAAATTGGTAGAGAAAGGTTCTTCTCAGGTTCAGCTGCAGGCAGGTTACGGTGGTAATAGCTTTATCGGAACTTTGGGATTAACATTTAATAACTTCTCATTACGAAATTTCCTTAAGTTTAAAGACTTTAAGCCGGTTCCTCAAGGTGATGGACAAACATTATCTATTCAGGCTCAGGCGGGACAATATTTCCAAAATTATGGGGTATCCTTTACAGAACCTTGGTTATTCGGAACAAGACCTACGGCGCTTTCTGTAAGTGTAAACAATTCCAGAGTAAAATATTCTGATATGTATGGAGCTGCTCAGAAATTAAATATTTTCTCAGCTTCAGTTGGTTTAAACAGATTATTGAAATGGCCGGATGATTATTTCTCATTGTATACAGGTCTTCAGTATCAGAAATATGACTTCAGAAACTATCCTTTCGATTTCGGAGGAACTACAGAATATTATGGTAGTGCAAATAACTTAAGTATCAATTTAGGTTTAAGCCGAAACTCAGCAGGTATCGACCCGATTTTCCCGACTACAGGTTCAAACTTGGATTTATCGGTGAAATTTACCTTACCATATTCTGCATTTAATAATAAAGATTACTCTACAATGTCTCCTCCGGAGAAGTATAAGTGGATGGAATTCTATAAAGTGAAGTTCAAGGCCGATGTTTACAACGAAATTGTTGGAAAATTGGTGTTGAGATCTTCTGCCGAAATGGGATTCATGGATGGATATAATAAAGAGTTGGGAGCTCCGCCGTTTGAAAGATTCTATGTAGGAGGTACCGGATTATTCGGTGGTAGATATGATGGTAGAGAGCTGATTCCGTTAAGAGGTTACGAAAATGCTTCTACTTACGGGGGCCAGTCAGGAACAGATATCACGCCATTAGGGGGAGGTACTATTTACAACAGATTTACGTTAGAATTAAGATACCCGATTTCATTGAACCAGACTGCAAAAATTTATGCATTAACGTTTGCTGAAGGAGGTAACGTTTGGAATTCTTGGGGAAGCTACAACCCGTTCCAGTTAAAAAGATCGGTGGGTGTTGGTGTAAGAGTTTATATGGGAGCATTTGGTTTAATTGGATTTGACTTCGCTTACGGATTCGATAAAACAATAGGATCTAGTGAACCTTCCGGATGGAAAACACACTTCTTAATGAACCAGTCATTATAATTCACAATATGAAAAATTTTAAAATTGTTTTATCATTTGTATTATTCTTGCTTTTCGGTCTTAGCAACGCACAGAAAATTGGGGTTGTAGATACCGATTATATATTGAACAAACTTCCTCAATATAAAGAAGCAGAAGCAAGATTGAATTCACAGATTGATACCTGGCAATCGGAGCTTCAGAATTTACAATCTGAATATGAGCGTAAAAGATCTGCCTTCGAAAGTGAAAAAGTACTTTTGATCGGAGATCAGCTGAAACTGAGAGAAAAGGAAGTAATGGATTTGGAAAAAAATATCAAAACCACTACAAGTTTACGTTTCGGAGCAACGGGAGAAATCGCCAAGCTGAGAACGAATCTGGTGCAGCCTTTCCAGGATGAAATCTGGGGAGCGATCAAAACGATGTCTGAGAAAAACGGATTAGGCATAGTTCTTGATAAAACGAGTAACAATGTACTTTTCCTTCAAAAAAGATATGATTATTCTGATAAAGTATTAGATATTTTACTGAAAGGAACTGACAAAAAAGAAAAAACTAATACCAAAAAATAAAAGTTTATAATTAACTTTTATTAAATTTAAAGATCTAAAAAACAAATTAAATTATTTATTTACCAATTATGAAAAAATTAAGTGTATTATTTGCAGCGGTAATGATGGTTGTATCGGTAGGTATGGCAAAAGCTCAAAAAATTGCTACTTTAGATGTTATAGGTGTTCTTAACGCAATGCCTGAGAAGAAAAAGGCAGATGCTGACCTTAAAGCTTTCTTGGATACTAAGCAAGCTGAAATTAAAAAGAAAGCTGACGCCGGACAAGCTAAATTAAAGCAATACTCTGAAGAAGCTCCTAAGAAAACTGCTGACGAAAACAAAGCAAGAGAAGCTGAATTAGCAAAAATGCAGGAAGAAATCCAGCAAATGAACGACAAAGCTCAAAAAGATTTTGTTGCTAAGCAAGATACTGCTTACGAACCAATCGAGAAAAAACTGAACGATGCTGTAACTAAAGTTGCAAAAGCAAACGGTTACGATTATATCATGGATGCAAACTCTTCTGCTTTCGTATACAAAGGAGGTCCGGATGCTACTGCAGCTGTGAAGAAAGAACTAGGTGTTCAATAATTTTTAGAAATTAACAAACATTTATAAAACTTACCATCTCTCATCGAGGTGGTTTTTTTATTTTTGCAACATGGAAAGAGAAGTATCAACCACGGTAAAGGTCAGGTTTAGTGATTGTGATCCGATTGGTCATTTAAACAATGTGAAATATCTGGACTATATGTTCAATGCCAGAGAAGATCATGTAGAAACATTTTACGGTTTCACCTATGAAGAATATACCAAACAGACCGGCTGTACTTGGATTGCGATCCAAAACGAAATTGCTTATTTAAAAGAAGTACGATATAATACCTCGGTTGTGATCAGTAGCAAAACCATCGACGTTCAGGACAGAACGGCGAAGGTTGAAATCCTGATGAAAAGTTCAGACGAAAAAACAATTCATGCTGTTTTATGGGTTACGGTGATTTATTTTAATGTTAAAACAAGAAAATCAGATGTACATCCCGAAGATATCAAAGAAACATTTAATAAATTCTATGTAGATTTGGAGCAGAAAGATTTCCAGGCAAGAGTTAAATTTTTAAGATCACAAAACGCAAAAAACTCATGAAAAAAATATTGGTAGTAGGAGGAAACGGTCAATTAGGAAACTGTATAAGAAAAATCGCGCCGGATTTTGAATTGGACTATGAATTTATTTTTACAGATTCTCAGACCCTGGATATTACAAACGAAGATCAGGTTAATACATTTTTCTACGAAAACAAACCTGACTTTTGTATCAATGCATCGGCTTATACAGCAGTTGACTTGGCGGAAAAAGAAAAGGAAAAAGCTTTTGCTGTAAATGCGGATGGTGTTGCACATCTTGCTCAGGCTTGTAAAGATTTCAAAACGGTTTTCATTCATGTTTCAACAGATTATGTTTTCGACGGCGAAACCAATTTGTGTTACTCCGAAGATGATTTTACCAATCCGATCGGAGTGTACGGAGAATCAAAATTAAGAGGTGAAGAACTTGCTTTAGATATCAATCGTAAAACTATTATTTTAAGAACATCCTGGTTATATTCGGAATTCAATAAAAACTTTGTCAAAACCATGCTCAATCTTTTTTCGCAGAAAGAAGAATTGGGAATTGTTGCTGATCAGTTTGGGCAGCCGACAAATGCAAATGATCTGGCAGAGGCAATCATGGAAATCATCGAAGCGCCACAGAAAACGTACGGAACTTTCCATTTTTCAAATTATCCGGAAACTACCTGGTTCGACTTTGCAAAAAAAATCGCAGAGTTTTCAAAATCTAATATTAAATTAAATCAATTAACAACTGAGCAATATCCGACTCCGGCAAAAAGACCGAAAAGAAGTACCATGTGCCTCGATAAAATTGAAGAAGTTTATAAAATAGAACCCAAACATTGGGAAAACAGTCTGGAAGAATGTGTAAATATTCTTGCCCAATAATATAAAAAGAATGGAAAAAATAATATTCATTGTTTTCGTTTTTTTGATTCAATTTTTTAATGCACAAAATGTGTACTTAACCAAAGTTGAAAAAACAAATGAAAACACAGACAAATTCTTATACAAAATAAACGAAGAAATAAAAGATGCACAATATCTTGGTGAAGTCGAAGTTCAGGGATTTTCAAAAGACGATGCTGAAATTTTTTCGTTACTATATAAGAAAGCAAAAGAAATCGGAGCCAATACATTTTCTTTAAAACCTTTCGAAAACATCGATGGCTCTGCTCAGCATTTCAATCCGGCAAATTATAGGCTAAGTTTATATTATTTACCGAAAGAGAAATTATTAAACCAAACCGGGAGTTTATATGTATTTGCATCTTCAGAAAAAGATCAGAAAATAAATTTGAATAAACAGGATTATGTAATTTCGCCAAGATCTTACCTGGAGGTTAAAACAGTTCCGGGTGTAGTGTATACAATCTCAACAAAAAAACTGCTGGGTTCCACCATAAAAATCCAGCCCAAGGAAAACAGCACCAATCAATATTTTCAGGTCTCAGCAACAAAAATAAAATCCGACGATACCGGAGTCGGAGGATTAAATCTCAAAAGTGGAGACATTGTTGGCTTAGAAAAATCTTACGCAGAGTTTTTGAGCATCATATATAATAAAGAAAAGCAGAGTAATTAATCTCTGCTTTTTTAATGATGGCTTATCAGAAAAACAAAATAATCTTCACAACCAAAACTCTTACCCAAACACAGCAACCCTCCATCCCCAAACCCTCAAACCCTCATA
>CBFGVN010000107.1:0-9028 GCA_965651845.1 uncultured Chryseobacterium sp.
GGACATGTACTACTATCGGAGGTCTTAAGTCAAATACTAACTTGTATTATTTGGTAAGAACCAACTGTAGCTCTGCAACAAGCCAAAGTGTTTGGTCTTTTGGAGGTACATTTAAAACAGCATGTTCTACTTTCACTGTTCCGTATACAGAAAATTTTGATACAACCAATACAGGTTCTTCATCAAATCCTAATGCGCCAAGCTGCTGGTCATATTTAGAAAGTGCTTCGTTTGCAGGGTATGGATATGTGACGACATCGAACCCTTATTCAGCGCCTAATTCATATTATTTGTATAACCCATCTGCTTCTACGGGCAGTCAAATGTTGGTGTCTCCTCCAACGGTAAACCTTTCTGATGGCACCAAACGTGTGAGATTTTATGCCAAATCTGGAGGAGCTAATTATACAGTATTAGTAGGAACTTTATCAAACCCTACAGATCCTTCAACTTTTACACAGATTGGATCTCCTATTTCTTTAACAACTACTCATACACAATATACAGTTAATATTCCTGCGGGTTCAGATGTTCAGTTAGCATTTAAACACGGTTTGGGAGGAACTTTCCGTAGTATTTATCTCGACGATATTACTGTTCAGGATATCCCTAGCTGTTTCGAGCCGACTGCGGTGACTTCATCAAACGTTACTATAAATTCTGCGACAATCGATTGGACGGCGCCGGGCACGGTTCCAGCAAGTGGATATGAAGTATATTACAGTACAAGTAATACGGCACCAACAGCTGCTACTGTTTTAGATGCAAGCAATTCTGCAACCTCTACTACAACTACTGCACCATTGAGTGGTCTTTCTCCTTCAACAACATATTATGCTTGGGTAAGATCGAATTGTAGTGCTACGGATAAAAGTATTTGGAGTGCTTCTCCAACAACATTTACAACACTTTGTATTCCGGTAACAACATTGCCTTGGACTGAGAATTTTGACGGAATGACTACAATAGGATCTGCAATAGTTCCGAACTGTTGGAAGCAAACTCCTGGTGGTAGCTCATCTACTTACAACTTTACATCGGCAAATGCATCCCAGCAAGGATATAACGATCCTAAATCTGCCCCGAATTATGTGACAATTTATTATCCATATACTAATGCGGCTTATTTATGGACTCCTACATTTACTTTAACGGCTGGAAATACTTATGAGTTCACTTTCTACTGGGTTGGAGATAACTATACAGGATGGCAGAATGAAGTGTTGGTAAATAATGGACAAACGGCAACGGGAGCTACAAGTTTAATGACATTTATTACTCCTGATCAAACTGCTACCGGTGGAAGTAATAGTACGAATTATACTAAAGTAACCGTTACTTATGTACCAGCGGCTACAGGAGATTATTCTTTTGGAATTAAAGCTTTCAATACAACAACGGATCCGTATTATATGGGATTTGATGATTTCTCTCTTACACAGACAACTTTGGCTACTGCTGAAACATCTGTTAAGAAAAATGAAATCAAAGTATATCCAAATCCATTCAAGGATGTTTTATACATTGCTGGTACCAAAGAGATCAAATCTGTTTCTGTAACAGATGCATCTGGAAGAGTTGTGAAAACTATTGAAAATCCAGGTAAAGAATTGCAGTTGAGCGAATTGAATTCAGGACTGTATTTGGTGACTGTTACCTTTAAAGACGGTTCCAGATCAACAACAAAAGCAATCAAGAAATAATTTTTAGATTTAATAATTACTGAAGACAGCTATGCGAATGTGTAGCTGTCTTTTTTTGATTTGTTTAAAAAATTATATGATAATAAGCTTTAATTATTTCTTTTTCCGAATGGTTCTTATATAATTCATTCATCTTTTGATTGTTACTAATTATTTATTCATTTTATGATGAAATAATGTTTTTTATAAATTTTTCAGTAAAAACTTTAGAAAATTTTATTAAAATGATTTTTATGTTGTTTTTTTTATAAATTTACACTGACGATAACTAGTAAATATGAAATTAAAACTACTTTTTGGAGCTTTACATACAATAGCTCTATTTTCTGCATCTGCAATCGCAGCTCAAAATTTCCAGCAAATGCCAATCTCATCTGGTTTAACATCGGATGTCATTGCTAATGGAATAGGATCTTCAGCAGTTTCTACATCAACAGATGTCGATGGGGTGTCTTTTGCTTTTGTATCAAGAGATTTTCAGTTAACAGCTTCCAGTACGCCCCTTACCTACGGTTTACCGGCTGACGGAATTGTAAACAGTGTTGTTGCTGCAACTCCGGGATTATCTTACAAACTCGCGGATTATAATTCCAGCAACTCCCTGAAATTATCAAATACTAATGATTCCGGGACATTGGTTTTTACAACGCCTAAAGCTGCATTCAAACTGTATATGCTTTCTACAAGTGGAAGCGGGGCTTCTACCGTTACAGTAACAGTGAATTTTACGGATGCTACATCCCAGACGTTCACAGGAGTTACGGTTTCAGACTGGTACAACGCATCCGGCTTTGCTATTCAGGGGTTTGGAAGAATCAACAGAATAAATGACACGTTGGAAAGCGGAAGCGGTACCAACCCGAGACTTTATCAGACTCAATTGATTCTTGATGCTGCTAATCAAAACAAGCCGATCCAAAGTGTAACCATCACCAAAACATCAACAGCGCAAGGACATGCCAATATTTTTGCATTCTCTGCAGATGCCTATTCAGATTGTGCCGCACCAACATTGCAGCCGGTCGGAACAATAACGGCTAATTCTGCGGCTGTTTCTTGGACGGTTCCTGCCGGAACAACGGCTACAAGCTATGATATATATTACAGCACTACCAATACAGCTCCAACCGGAAGCACAACTCCGAATCTTCCGGGCATAACAGGAACTTCAACTACAATCCCTTCATTAAACCCAAATACAATTTATTATTATTGGGTAAGAACAAATTGCAGTTCTACAACCAGCCAAAGTGTATGGTCCTTCTCAGGAACATTCAAAACATTGTGCGGGGAGATGGCTTCATTGTTTGAAAATTTTGATTCTTATCCAACCGGAAGTATTCTTCCGGACTGTTGGGTGCGTTTGGCAGGAACAGGATCTCAGACAATTACAACGACTTCACCTGCTTCAGGAACAAGAAATATCTTTCAGTCTACCAATAGTTCTGCAACACCTACTTATGCTGTACTGCCTATTTTTTCCAACGTTAATGCAGGAACAAATCAGCTAAGGTTCAAGGCACGAGTAAGCAGTGGAGCTCCTGGAACTATGATGGTAGGTTACGTTACAAATACTGCAGATGCAAGTACTTTTGTTACAATACAGACATTAACACTTACTAATACTTCATATGCTTCAAACGCAGAATATATCGTTCCTGTTCCAAATACGGTGCCTGCAGGGGCAAGATTGGCGATAAGAAGTAATAATGACGGTAAATCTTACTATTGGGATGATATCTATTGGGAAGCAAATACTTTAGCAACTTCTGAAGTGGATGCCAACAAGAAAAAACTGATGATTCACCCAAACCCGTTTAAAGATGTGTTGTATGTTTCTGATATTGAAAAAGTAACTTCAGTAACAATCAGTGATGTTTCCGGAAGAGTATTGAGAACGATTGATAATCCTTCAAAAGAAATCGATTTAAGTTTATTAAATTCTGGATTATACCGGGTAAATCTTCGCTTGAAAGACGGAACTCAATACACCGTAAAAGCAATTAAAAAGTAATTTTTAGATTTAAATAACTTCCGAAGACAGCTATGCAAATGTGTGGCTGTCTTTTTTATTTAGTTCAATTTTCGTTAATTTGGAGAATTATTAAATTTAAATAGAATGCAAATTCCTGCTGTTTCCATAGAAGATTATATTTCAAAAATTCCTGAAGAAAGACAGGAGATTTTCAGAAAAATATTTAATACAATAAATGAGAATCTGCCAAAAGGCTTTAGAGAAAATATTAGCTACGGAATGGTTGGCTGGGGAGTTCCTTTGGAAACCTATCCGGCAGGTTATCACTGTACGCCGGGTTCGCCGCTTCCTTTCATTGGCTTGGCTTCCCAAAAGAATTTCATAGCGTTTTATCACATGGGAATGTATGCAAATCCTGAACTTTTAAATTGGTTTGTAGAAGAATTTCCGAAACATTCCAAAAGAAAGCTGGATATGGGAAAATCTTGTGTACGTTTCAAGAAAATGGATGATATTCCGTTGGAATTATTGGCCGAGGTGAGCAAAAAAATGACTGTACAAGATTGGATCAATTGCTATGAATCAAATTTTAAAAAGTAACGTATTGCTGAGATTTTTTGTAGTTTTTTTTTTATTCAATTTAATTGTAAGCTGTAAAAACTCTGTAGTTTCAGATGTTAAGAACGGAGATTTACTTTTCTTCACTGCAAAAGAAGACGGACTTTCCGGGGCAATTAACAATGTGACACAAAAACAGAAAAACGCCTCATTCGATCATATCGGTATTCTTGAAAAAAACAAAGATGGAGTTTTTGTACTTCATGCTGCTCCAAAAGGAGGTTCTCAAAAACAGAATTTAAAAGAATTTCTTAAAGATCAAGCTAATGATGGACAAAAAGTATTTGTCTACCGGCTGAAACCTCAGTATCAAAATGCCATTCCTGATGCTTTGGAGGAGGCAAATTCTATGTTGGGAAAACCGTACAATTTTAATTATATTTTAAATGAAAATTCATATTACTGTTCAGATTTTATAGAAAGAGCTTTTAGAAAAGATGCTGTCTTTAAACTTGAACCCATGACTTTCATTGATCCGGAAACAGGAAAAACAAATGCTTTCTGGGAAGAATTTTATCAAAAGAAAAATCTCAAAGTTCCCGAAGGTGAGCCAGGCTGCAATCCCAACGGGCTAGCAGCTTCCGATAAGTTGGAAAGGATAAAGGAATTGAAATAATCAAGATATTTGCATCAATAGAAGCGGGCTTAGACCCGTTTTTTTTATTAAATATTTTTAATCAAAATTTAGATATGAAAAAAAATATGTTAAAATTAAAAATTAATATCCTACTAATTTGGTAGACTAATATTTTTTTATATTTTTGTCAAAGATTTAACGCGATAGAGCGCAACATCAGAATGTCTAATCCAAAAAATGTTTAGTTATGATTACACCAAATCCGGGACTTCAGGTTTTACAAAGTAAACTAAACCTGCCTAAAAAAGAATTGATACTGGAAATAGAATTAAATGGTAAAATGAAGTTTGAACATTTGATGAATACCATTTATAATCAGTTCGGGATTTGTCACAAGGTGTTGTCTGCTAATGTGGAGTATGTGAACGGGCGTAGTTTTGGCTCTGTTCAATTATATGTTAACGTAAATTCAGAAGATTTCGAAAAACTGGAATTCTATCTGGAAAACAATAAACTTCTGAGTACTACGATAGAATATGTCTGTAGAAAATACTTATAAGTGAGATTCATATAGTTTTAATTACAAAAAAACGACTGTCAAAATATTGTGATGGTCGTTTTATTTTGATCAGCGTTAAAATTTTATTCTAACAGACAAAGAGTCCCGAAGGGACGACTTAAATCAGGACAGGATAAAATCCTGTCAAAAACATAATAAACGAATGATTGATACCAAAAAGACCACTTGAAAAAGTGGTCTCTATATTTTAAAATAAAATTAAATTCTCTCAATATCTGCTCCGATGGCTTTCAGTCTTCCATCGATATTTTCATAACCTCTGTCGATCTGCTCAATATTGTGGATAATTGATTTTCCTTCTGCTGAAAGTGCAGCGATAAGAAGGGCATTTCCTGCTCTGATGTCGGGTGAAGTCATTGTTGTTCCTCTCAACGGAGCTTCCTGGTTAAGCCCGATTACTGTTGCTCTGTGCGGATCACAAAGAATGATCTGGGCTCCCATGTCTATTAATTTATCAACAAAGAATAATCTTGATTCAAACATTTTCTGGTGAACCAAAAGACTTCCCTTCGCCTGAGTTGCCACCACTAAAATAATGGATAACAAATCCGGAGTAAATCCTGGCCAGGGTGCATCGGAAATGGTAAGGATAGAACCGTCGATAAATTTCTGGATTCTGTAATTTTCCTGTGCCGGAATGAAAATATCATCATTGCTCTGCTCAAGCTGAATTCCCAATTTTCTAAAGGTATTTGGGATAACGCCAAGCTGGTTCCAATTTACATTTTTAATGGTAATTTCAGATTTTGTCATGGCCGCAAGACCGATCCATGATCCTATTTCCACCATATCGGGAAGCATCGTGTGTTCAGTTCCGTGAAGATAATCTACTCCTTCAATTGTCAATAAATTGGAGCCGATCCCTGAAATATTAGCCCCCATTCTGTTCAGCATTTTACAAAGCTGCTGAAGGTAAGGTTCGCAGGCTGCGTTATAGATTCTTGTTTTACCTTTAGCCAAAACTGCTGCCATTACGATGTTTGCAGTTCCTGTTACGGAGGCTTCTTCAAGCAAAATAAATTTACCGTTAAGCTCTTTTGCTTTTAAAGAATAAAAGAATTCTTCCTCATCATAATGAAATTCCGCACCGAGTTCTACAAGCCCTTGAAAGTGAGTGTCTAATCTTCTTCTTCCGATTTTGTCACCTCCCGGAGTCGGCATATAAGCTTCACCATATCTTGCAAGCATAGGCCCCATCAGCATGATGGATCCTCTTAATTTTGCTCCGTCTTTTTTGAATTCGTCGGATTTTATATAATCAAAATTTACTTTATCTGATTTGAAGGTATAATCTCCCTGTCCGTTTTTCGTTACTTTTACTCCGAAATCTCCTAGAATTTCGATCAGTCTGTTTACATCATGGATATCCGGGATATTTTTAATCCTTACTTCATCATCAGTTAATAAAACGGCACAAAGAATTTGAAGAGCTTCATTTTTTGCTCCTTGTGGAGTAATCTCACCATGCAGTCTTTTTCCTCCTCTTATTTGAAATGTCCCACTCATTATTTATTTCTGTTTTTATGATTATTGTTATTATGCCTTCTTTTGTTGTTAGACTGATTTTTGTTGGTATTCTTATTATTGCTGTTATTTCGGTTGTTGCTGCTGGTGTAGTAGATCTTGCTCTTTTCCAGGGTTTCAATTCCCGTCAGATCCAGCCTGTTTTCCGAAAGTTCTTTTAGGTGACGGAAAATCACATCATCCGTTACATGTTCCTTATTATATACGTTGTAGGATTTTTTCATGTTGTTGGCAATCACCTCGATCAGGGCTTCTTTTTCGTCTCCCGGCTCTAGTTCGATAGCCTTGTCTATCAGCTGGAGAATACTTTTTCCATAGAATTTGAAATCGCCCTGAAGTTTAGGATATTCCATTCTTTTTGGTTTTTCTGCAAGCTGTTCTCTTGTAGGAAAAGGATATGGTGAGTCTACATCAAGATCATAATTAGCCAAAATAAAAAGATGATCCCAAAGTTTGTGATTATAATTTTCTTCGTCCCGAAGCTGGGGGTTTCTCTGACCCATAAAATCAATGATCGCCGTTGCCATCTCATTTCTTTCCTCTTTGGTAGAAAGCTCTTTGCAACGCTCAACCAACTGTTGTATAATTCTGCCGTATTCCGGCATATGAAGCTGAGGTTTTTGGGTATTATATTCCATAGTATGCAAATATATGGATTAATGGAAAAATTGTACCGAAAATCTTTAAAGTTTATATTTTTTTAATAAAAAATTTAATAATGCTTCTTGAAGTTATTTTATTAAAAATTAAAATTATTTCACGTGTGTTAGAATTTATCTTAATAAAATTGTATTTTAGTTAATAGTTTAATAATTAAAAGTTTCTATATGAAAAAAACACATTTCTTACTTTCTTTTATAGCTTTAGGGCTCATTAATTCTTGTCAGAATAATGATGAATTGGTTACTGAAAGTCCCAAACAGCTGGAAGTTCACAACAAAACTGTAAACGTTACCAACCATGATGGGCGCCCATTTAGTACGGGAACATCTTCTCATGCAAAATTTGATGCCGGACCTGGTGGAAGTGTTCTTATGCAAGGGTTTTACTGGGATGTTCCGGATGGAGGAAACTGGTGGAATACCGTAAAAGGAAAAATCACCGACTGGTCAAATGCCGGAATTGGAGCAGTTTGGCTTCCTCCGGCTTCCAAAGCTCAAAACGGACCCTATTCAATGGGGTATGATCCTACAGATTATTATGATTTTGGAAATTATAATCAGAATGGAAGCACAGAAACACGTTTCGGTTCAAGAGCAGAGTTGGAAGCTTTAATTACAAAAGCGCATGACGAAAATATGCAGGTTTTTGCAGATATTGTTATTAATCACAATAGTGGCGGGCAATCGGAAGCCAATCCTTTTACCGGAACCAATACATGGACGAATTTTACAGGAGTAGCATCAGGAAAATTTCCGAGAACTTACAATAATTTTTATAAAAACTCTTTCGGAAATAATGATGAAGGCGCTTTCGGAGGTTTTCCGGATTTGTGTCATGCCGATCCGTTTGTTCAAAGCTGGCTTTGGGGAAGGGATGATTCTGTCGGAAAATATTATAAAAATGTAATGAAATTCGACGGTTGGAGGTTTGATTATGTGAAAGGTTTCGGACCATGGGTTGTCAATAACTGGAATGCCAATGTCGGAGGATTTTCTGTCGGAGAACTATGGGATTCAAACGTAAATACTTTGGAATGGTGGGCGAATAATGCCAACAGTTCCGTTTTCGATTTTGCAGCTTACTATAAAATGGATGAAGCTTTTGATAATGGGAATTTAAATGTATTAAATGATGATATGATGTGGAAGAGAAATCCTTTCAAAGCAGTGACTTTCGTAGCGAATCACGATACAGATATCATTTACAATAAAATGCTGGCATATGCTTATATCCTGACTCATGAAGGCTACCCTACGATTTTCTACAGAGATTATGAAGAATGGTTGAATAAAGAGAGACTAAATAATCTGATCTGGATTCATAATAACAAAGCAACCGGGACGACGTCAATTTTGTATACGGATAATGATGAATACATCGCCAGAAGA
>CBFGVN010000108.1:0-9014 GCA_965651845.1 uncultured Chryseobacterium sp.
ATCACAGTTATCCCGACTTCAGGGTTAATTCCGAATCAGGCTTATTATTTAGCTTTAAAACCGAATATGGTGGAAGATTCCAGTGATAATGCCGTAACAACTTCAACGTCTACAATCTTTACAACGGCGGGAACTTCCGTTTCCTTAGATAAAAACTTTATTAAAGTCAATGAAAATTCGTTAACTTTAGCATTTAAGATTAACGTTACGAATCCTTCTGCTTCGTCTGTAAATCTGGTGGTAAAATCGGCTCCTTTCAGTACAGCGGATAATAACGATTTTACTTTAGCCAATCAGACCATTACTATTACTCCATCAACGACAAGTTATACCGTAAACATCCCGATCATTGATGATACTTTGGAAGAGCAACAGGCAGAATATTTTGTTGTAAGCCTTGAAAATCCTGTTGGAGCAACAATTTCGGGAGACAATAATGCAACGGTTTATATTGTGGATAATGATAAGCCGGCTCCAGCTCCGTCCAATCAGATTCAACTGAATTATGTAGGAAGTTTTGATCCTTCAGGAAGCAACAACAGCTCTACAGAAATTGTAGTTCATGATCCGGCAACACAAAGATTGTTTACGATCAGTTCGATTACAGATGTCTTTGATATTATTAATTTCAGTAATCCAAATACACCTACGGTTGTCAATACTATCAGCATGGCTCCATATGGCGGAATTACAAGCATCGCCGTGAAAAATGGAATCATTGCGGCGGCTTCTCCAAATGCTAATCCACAACAAAACGGTTCTGTAGTTTTCTTTGATATTAACGGAAACTTCTTAAAACAGGTTACAGTAGGATCTTTACCTGACATGGTAACTTTCTCGCCGGACGGAACAAAAGTAATGACGGCCAACGAAGGTGAGCCTAATGATACATACACGGTAGATCCGGAAGGGTCGATCAGTATTATTGATATTTCGGGAGGAATCAATAATCTTTCTCAAAGTAACGTAACAACGCTTAACTTTAATGCTTTTGATTCGCAGGTTGCAGCATTAACGGCGACAGGCTTAAGAAAAGTAAGAACAAACAACACCCTTTCCCAGGATTTAGAACCTGAATATATTACCATAAGCTCAGACAGCCAGAAAGCTTGGGCAAGCCTTCAGGAAAACAATGCCATTGCAGAAATTGATTTAGTTTCGAAAACAATTACCAACATTTGGGGATTGGGTAAAAAAGACATGAGCCTTCCAGGAAACGGTTTTGATGCTTCCGATAATAATGGTGAAGTTTTAATCGCCAACTGGCCGGTGAAAGCTTATTACATGCCCGACGGAGTTCAGAATTTTAAAGTGGGAGGAACAAATTACATCGTAACGGCCAACGAAGGAGATGAAAAAGACCTTTCAGGTTTCAGTGAAAGAACAACAGTTGGAGCCAATGATTATACTTTGGATACAACACTTTTCCCACAATCATCAGTTTTAAAGGCTTCTTATAACTTAGGAAGATTCAGGGTTTCTAATGCAACAGGAAATATAGACGGGGATCCACAGTTTGAAGAAATCGCGGCGTTGGGAGCTCGTTCGTTCTCAATTTTTAATGCTGATACGAAACAAATCGTTTATGACAGTGGCGACAGGTTCGAAAGATATATCGCAGCCAATCATCCATTGATCTTCAATGCAGATAATGAATCCAACGGAGTGAAAAACAGAAGCCGAGCCAAAGGTCCTGAGCCGGAAGGTGTAGCTTTAGGGACGATTAACGGACAAACGTATGCTTTCGTGACATTGGAAAGAACAGGAGGTGTGATGGCCTACAACGTAACAGATCCGAACAACCCTACTTTCACAGATTATAAAAACTCCCGAATGACTTCAGCTTATGGTGGTGATAACGGCCCGGAAGGAATCATCTACATTGCTCCTGAAAATACAACGACAGGAAAAGGCTATGTTGTAATTGCCAACGAGATCAGCGGAACATTATCCATGTATGAAATAGCTTCTACAACGTTGGCAGCCGGTGAAGTAAAAACTGAAAAAGCTACCTTCAATGTATTCCCGAATCCGGTAACCAAAGGAAATACGCTGTACTTCAACAGAGCTCAGGATTATGAATTGTATGATATGTCCGGAAAATTAATCGGAAAAGAGAAAAATGCTTTAACAATAGAGACTTCAAAACTTTCTACAGGAGTTTATCTTGTGAAAACTTCAGAAGGATACTTAAAAAGAGTAATTGTAAAGTAGAATATATTATTTAGTTGATTAAAAAAAGCTCCGGAATTATTCGGGGCTTTTTTGTCTCTTAGTAGGCGATATTTATCTGCAAAACAACAACCTTATTATCTAAAAACAAACAACATATTCGTTAAAAAACATAATCAAATGTAAAAATTTAACATTAATTATACTTAATATTTAAATTTTAAATATAATTCACTTATATTTGTATTATTTTAAACATAAATACTTAACTGTAATTTTTCCCCTTCATTAAGACTGATACGCAATCGATTACATTAACTATTTAAATAAATTTGTATGAAAAAAATCTTTGTTCCTCTTTTGTTGATGGCAATAGGAAATATTTCATTAACAGCGCAAATTGGTGTTCAAACATCCAATCCGCAAGGCGTTTTTAATATCGATAGTGCAAAAGACAATCCTGCGACAGGATCCCCAACTTCAACGCAACTCTCCAATGATGTAATTGTTACTTCAACAGGAAATGTAGGCATTGGAACACCCCCAAGAACTAAATTGGAGGTTTTTGGAGCAATAGGGACAGTAGGAGGTCCATTTCCTAATACTACAAATTTGGGAGCTATCGGATGGAATTCTATTCAGCCCGGTGTTGGTTTTAGTGAATATGTAAACTATCGCGGAACAGGAAATGGCGGTCACAGATTTTACAGCCTAACCTCAGGAGCACCTACTTTGGCCAACTCACTTTCTTTTTTAGATATCAACGGAAACTGGTCTGCCGCCTCATTCACGCCTACTTCCGACTCACGTTTAAAAAGAAATATTAAGCCGGTAAAAAACGGACTTGAAATTGTTTCAAAATTAAATCCGGTGAGTTATGAGAAAAAAAACAATCTGGAATCTACAGAGTACAATACAAAGGAAATCGGTTTCATTGCACAAGAAATCCGTACAGTGCTGCCGGATATTGTAAAAGAGACAAATGATACAGACAAATTGTTATCCGTAAATTATGACTCTTTGATTCCTGTACTTACAAAAGCTATTCAGGAACTTAACAGCAAAGTAGATGAGCTTACTTCTAAAATCCAGAAGCTTGAGTCCGAGAATTCTGAATTAAGAAAACAAAAATAGCCTTAGATTCTAAAAACACTATAAAAATTTTGAGTTCCCATCATAAATTTAAGTCTGCTTTCGGGTAGACTTTTTTGTAAAGGAAAATTTATTAAAGAACTCAACATAAATATCATATTGAAATAAATAAAAAAAACCAGTGATTTTTTCACTGGGTTTATATTTCAATGCATATCGTCATAAATTCTCACAAGATCCACTACATTTTTTATCTGCAGTTTTTCAAAAATCTTTTTCTTGTATGTACTTATTGTAGACATTTTCAGATTTAAAATATTGGATATTTCTATATTTCCGTTACCTTCCGCCAAAAGCTTGAATATCTGAAACTCCCTTTTGGAAAGCCTTTCCACAGAATGAGACTCAGTAGAATGGGATACAAGCTTTTTCATCATATTTACAGTATAATAATATCCTTCTTCAAATATAGATTTCACCACCATCAGAATCTCAGATTCCGATGCTCCTTTATTGAGATACCCCGCTGCTCCTTCTTCTATGTACTGAATTCCAATATTTTCTTCATAAGTAGAAAATATTAAAATTTTTAGCTGCTTCTGTTTCTTTTTAAGCTCCTTTACCATTGCTTTAAAAATACTCTGAGGAATATCTATATCAATAATCAGGAGGTCATATATCTTTTTAGAAACCATCTCCTTGGCCTCATTGTAAGTTTCGGCAAAATCTATCTTACAAGAGCTCCCCAGTTTTGATTCAAGCAATAACGCAGTACCAGTTCTTACAACATAATGTCCGTCAGCAATGAGTATATTTTTCATAATTCTTAGTTTTTGATAATAAATTCCACAAACAGTATTTTTCCGAAAATATGGAAATAATAATATTCGAGGCTTTTTCACTTACAAAATGCAATACAAGTAATAGACCAAATACCACATGTTTTTCTAATAAATTTCTTTATTTAAAAGAGTTTGGGGGATATTTTTATACAATTTTTCTAACCCTGAAAAATTTTCAGAATTCAGATTTTTGATTTTTTTTGCGCAACCTGCCTTAAAAAATACTGGATCTTAAAATGTTAGATTAAAAAGCATATTACATGCACACATCCCATATAGCATTGTAAATAATTTTTTTACAAAAATAATACATATAATATTCACAACGGTGTAGAATTATTACTATAAAAAATTTCATAATATTTTTAAGTTTTTCTTAAAAACACAAAAAAAGACAAACTTTTAGGTCTGTCTTTAAAAAATATATTTTTTAATTCTTTACTCTACGCTTATTACTTTCTCGATTTCCGGAGCGTGTTGTTTAATTGTATTTTCAACTCCTAATTTTAATGTCGAAAAATTAAGAGAACATCCGGAACAGTTTCCTAAAAGCTTTACATAAACCAAGTTATCTTTCACATCAATCAGCTCGATATCACCACCGTCTTTATTCAAAAACGGTCGGATACTTTCCAGAGCTTCCATTACTCTCGTTACTGTTTCTTCGTGTGTTATATTTGTTTCCATATTTTTTTCGGTTCAATTCGGTTTTTTTCAGATTATGAAAAAAAAATTATTTTTTAGCTTTCGGAGAGCATCCCGCCATTGTCGTGATCTTTACCGCTTCCGTCGGAGGAAGATTTTTATTTCTTTCCACTAAGCTTTCTACCATATTTCGGGCAGTTTCCGTATAGATTTCTGCAATTTTAGAATTTTCCTGCAAAGCAGCCGGTCTTCCGACGTCTCCCGCTTCTCTGATGCTTTGAATTAAAGGAATTTCTCCCAATACAGGAATTCCCAAATCTTCTGCTAAATATTGCGCTCCCTGTTTTCCAAAGATATAATATTTATTTTCCGGCAATTCTTCCGGTGTAAAATACGCCATATTTTCGATTAATCCAAGAACAGGAATATTAATACTTTCCATCTGGAACATCGCAATACCCTTTCTCACGTCTGCCAGAGCCACATGTTGAGGTGTACTTACAATCACCGCCCCCGTTACAGGAACTTCCTGAATAATAGACAAATGGATATCACCCGTTCCCGGAGGAAGGTCGATCAATAAAAAGTCTAATTCTCCCCAAGCTGCATCCCTGATCATCTGGTTTAAAGCTTTTGAAGCCATCGGACCTCTCCACACCACAGCCTGATTGGCTCCTGAAAAATATCCTATCGAAAGCATTTTTACGCCATAATTTTCAATAGGTTTCATCAGGTTTTTACCATCCACTTCTACGGAAATTGGTTTCTGTCCTTCTGTATCAAACATAGTAGGAACAGATGGCCCGTAAATATCGGCATCCAATAATCCTACTTTGAAACCCATTTTTGCTAAAGTAACGGCCATATTTGCCGAAACCGTAGACTTACCAACGCCTCCTTTTCCGGAAGCAATGGCGATGATATTTTGAATTCCTGGAATTTGCTTTCCTTTGATCTGACTTTGCTGAATTTCACTAGGTTCCGGAGAAACGATTTTTAATTTTAAATGAACCTCTTCACCAAATTCGCTGGCAAAAGCCTGCTTCATGGCAGCCTCCAGCTTTTTCTTTTCGTGCATTGCAGGTGAGTGAGCCGTCATGTCTATATACACATCATTGCCCATAACCTGAAAATTGCTCACCAAATCATCAACTTCTATCTCTTTAAGGAAATTCTGAACCTTTTCTTTCGTCAACATAAACTAAATAAATTGTTTACAAATTTACGTAATTTTTAGCTATTTAGAATAAGTAAACTCAATGATAGATATTTTCTTTTGTGAATCCGAATTTTGTAGTACTTTAGGGGAATTTTAATTTTCTATATGATGAAAAAAATATTAATCGTTCTCTTAGGAATTGTTGCTCATAATTTATTTTCACAAAATTATTCGCAATATGTAAATCCTTTTATAGGAACTGGCGGCCACGGGCATACATTTCCGGGCGCTATTGTTCCTTTCGGAATGGTACAGCTTTCACCGGACACAAGAATCGACGGAAGCTGGGATGGCTGTAGCGGCTATCATTACTCAGACTCTGTGATCTATGGTTTTTCTCATACCCACCTCAACGGAACGGGTGTTTCCGATTACGGAGATATTATGCTGATGCCTACCATGGGAGATCCAAGCTTAGATAGCAAAGAGTATTCTTCAAAATTTTCGCACAAAAACGAAAAAGCTTCGGCAGGTTTTTATTCTGTTAAATTAGATAAAAATAATATCGACGTTCGTCTGACCACGACAAAAAGAGTCGGATATCATGAATATATTTTCAATAATGCAGGAAACGCAAACATTATTTTAGACCTGAATCACAGGGATAAATTGCTGGAAGGTGAGGTAAAAATAATCGACAATAAAACCATCGAAGTCTTCCGCAGAAGTGAAGCCTGGGCGACCAACCAATACATTTACGCAAGAATTGAGTTCTCAAAGCCAATGAAAGTTTCAAAAACGAGAAGAGTTGGAAAAAGTACAGATCGCAGTGAAGCAACTTTTAACGGAAATGAAATAGCTCTAGCTTTTTCAGCTCAAGTTAAAAAAGGGGAAAAAATTAATGTAAAAGTGGCCATTTCTCCAACAGGTTACGAAGGTGCAGGAAAAAACATGCTGGCTGAAGGCAAGTCTAATGATTTTGAAGCGATCAGAAAGCAAGCTGTTGCTGACTGGGATAAAGAATTATCAAAAATTGAGGTAAAATCTTCCGATAAAGATAAATTGACGGTTTTCTACACCGCAATGTATCACGTGTTCACGCAGCCCAACATTAACATGGATGTTGATGGAAAATACAGAGGCCGCGACAACAAGTTTTATATGGCAAAAGGCTTCGACTACTACTCTGTTTTCTCACTTTGGGATACTTTCAGAGGAGCGCATCCTTTGATGAGCCTGATTGACCGAAAAAGAACGGCTGATTTCATCAATACTTTTATTAAACAATACGAGCAGGGCGGAAAACTTCCTGTCTGGGAGCTGGCTTCCAACGAAACGGAATGTATGATCGGTTATCATGCAGTTTCTGTAATTGCAGATGCGATGGCAAAAGGAATCACTGGTTTCGATTACGAAAAAGCTTTTGAGGCTTCAAAAAATTCTGCTATGCTGGATATTTTTGGCTTAAATGCCTACAAGCAAAACAATTATATCGCCATTGACGACGAGCACGAAAGCGTTTCAAAAACGATGGAATATGCTTATGATGACTGGTGTATCGCACAAATGGCTAAAATTTTAGGCAAAAAAGAAGACTATCAGTATTTCATGAAGCGTTCTCAAAACTGGAAAAATCTTTACAATCCTAAAAACGGATTCATGCAGCCAAGAAAGAACGGAAACTGGTATGAACCTTTTGACCCAAGAGAGGTTAACAACAACTATACGGAAGGAAATTCATGGCATTATTCCTACTCTGTTCAGCAAGATATTCCGGGGCTGATCGCTGCTCATGGAGGAAAAGAAAAATTTGAACAGTTCATTGATGCTATTTTTGCTGCTCCGGATAAAACGACGGGTAGAGAGCAGGCGGATATTACCGGTTTAATCGGGCAATATGCTCAAGGGAACGAACCTAGCCATCATATTGCTTATTTATACAATTATGTTGACAAGCCCGAAAAAACGGATGCAAAAATCAAATATATCCTTGACAATTATTACAAAAATGCACCGGACGGTCTGATCGGAAATGAAGACTGCGGACAGATGAGCGCATGGTATATTTTGAGTTCAATGGGAATTTACTCTGTAACTCCGGGATTACCGGAATGGCAGACTACGAAGCCTTATTTTGATGAAATTAAAATTCATCTGGAAGACGGAACGACAAGAACCATCACAAAAAATACAGGAAAAGCCGAGCTTAAGAAACTTGGATTTGAAAATTCAAAAACGTTCAAAGACTTTAAATATGATGAATTAACAGCAACCCCCGTAATTGCAGCCGACAGGATTTTTGATCTGAATACAAAAGTTTCCATCACCCCTCTAAATCCAAATGATAAAATTTACTATATGACTCTGGATGAAGGCGATGCAAACGTGAGAAAAATGTTCACTGCCTATAAAGGACCATTCACGATTACAAAAACCACTCAGGTTTCTGCCTATGCAGAGAGAAACGGCGAGAAAAGCTCGATTGTAACGGCTAACTTCAACAGAAGACCCAATCATTGGGATATTAAGGTAAATTCTACTGCAAATCCGCAGTATACAGCCGGAGGAAATCTTGCTCTTATCGACGGCATCAACGGAAGTGTAAACTGGAGAAAAGGCGAATGGCTGGGATATTGGGGACAAAATTTTGAAGCCATTATCGATATGAAATCACCTCAGCAGATCACCAACTTGTCTTCAACATATCTTCAGGACAGCAAAGCATGGGTTTTAATGCCTAAAAAAGTAGAATATTATGCTTCCAATAACGGAAAAGACTATATTCTTTTAAAAACCGTAGACAATACAGTTGATCCAAAAGATGAAACAGTCCAGATTAAAGATTTTTCTGCAGAAATTTTACCAACGGAAGCACGTTATGTAAAAGTGAAAGCTTATTTCTTCGGAAAACTTCCGGAATGGCATCAGGGAGCAGGCGGCGACGCTTATATCTTTGTGGATGAGATTTCTATTAAATAATTTATTCTAATTGAATATAAAAACCCTTCGAAAATTTCGAAGGGTTTTTGTTTTTTATTTTTATTATTAATAATGCTTCGAGAACCTCAGCATGACATCGGAAAGTGATTCTGTATATTTCTCAA
>CBFGVN010000109.1:0-8993 GCA_965651845.1 uncultured Chryseobacterium sp.
GTAATCTTCATTCGTGAAAGTGAGGTGATGAACACAAACTTCCGCCGTTATTTTTTTATCCTTTAAAGGAATATCATTTCTGAAAAGTTCTGTCTCTTTTGCTGTTGACAAATGGAAAACGTGAAGTCTGGCCCCTGTTTTTTTCGCTAATTCAATTGCCTTTGAAGAAGATTTGTAGCAAGCTTCTTCACTCCTGATCAGATGGTGGAATTTCACAGGAATATCTTCGCCATATTCATCGATATATTTCTGAGTATTGGCTTTAATGGTCGCTTCATCTTCGCAGTGAACGGCAATCAGCATTTTTGTATTACTGAAGATATTTTCCAACGTTTCCGGATTATCGACCAGCATATTCCCTGTTGAAGAACCTAAAAACAATTTAATTCCAGGAACATTTCTCGGATTTGTTTTCAACACTTCTTCCAGATTATCATTCGTTCCGCCCATCATGAAACCGTAATTGGCGTAAGCTTTTTGAGAAGCAATTTCATATTTATCTGCCAATAATTCCTGAGTTACCGCATTCGGAACGGTATTGGGCTGATCGATAAAACTTGTTGTTCCACCTGCAATGGCAGCGCGGGATTCTGTTTCGATATCTCCTTTATGTATAAGACCCGGCTCACGGAAATGCACCTGATCATCAATAACTCCGGGCAAAAGATATTTTCCCTCACCGTCGATAACCAGATCTGCTTCTTCGGAAATTTGGGGATCTATTTTAGAAATTAAATCGTTTTCAATTAAAATATCGCCTTCTACGATCTTTCCTTCGTTAACGATTTTTACATTTTTGATTAGGGTTTTCATTTTTTACTTTAGAAATTAGATGTTAGAAATTAGAAGTTAGTTTTTAATTATAAAGTATCAATAGCATCATGCTGATCACTAATTTCTAGCTTCTAATCTCTAACTTCTATCTCCGCAAAATTAAGGTTTATGAATGAATTTTAATGCCGCGAATAAAAAATCAATTTCTAAATATTACATTTGCAGAAAAATATCACATTTTGAAGAAGCTTCTCAACGAGACAATTATATATGGAATTGGGGCAATTATGCCGAGGATAATTGTCGTATTGCTGAATTATTTATTTATTAAAAATATTAATAATGAAGATTTTGCAATTTTCACTAATCTTTACGCACTTATTTCATTCGTTAATATTGTTCTTTCTTTCGGTTTTGAAACCGCATATTTCCGGTTTTCTTCCGATAAGGACAATGAGCAAAAAGTTTTCAATACATCCTTTTGGTTTTTAACAGGATTATCAACGGTTTTTTTATTATTGGTTTTACTTTTTAATCAGCCTATTGCCGATGTCTTTGGATATTCTCAAACTCCGGAATTCATCAAATGGTTTGCATGGATTGCTTTCTTTGATAATATCCTTGTAATTCCTTTGGCCTGGTTCAGATTTCACAACAGGCCTATAAAATATACAGCAATTAGAGTTATACAAGCAGTTTTTCAAAGTGTTTTTGCAATTGCGTTGTTTCTTTACATTCCTCAGGAGTTCAGTTTAAAATTAGGGTTAAAAGAAAAAGTAGCCTACCCTTTTTATAGCAATTTGGCGGCAAGTTTTCTTGGCGTTTTATTAGTTATTCCTATTATTTTAAAAGTAAAGCTTCAATTTTCGAGAAACCTTTTCATTCAAATGATTAAGTACTCATGGCCTATAATGATTGCCGGCTTGGCATTTATGGTGAATGAGAATTTTGATAAATTTATTCAGAAATTTATCATTGATGACGGCGATGCGGGAGCTTATGGAGGCTGTTATAAGATGGCAGTTTTAATGACACTTTTTGTGACGGCGTACCGAATGGGAATAGAACCATTTTTCTTCAAACAAATGCAAAATGAGAACGCTAAGCTTACTTATGCAAAAGTAACGGAATATTTTTCGTTTTTCGCTTCGATAGTTGCTTTAGGAATTATTGCTAATGTTTCCTGGATAAAGTTTCTGTTGGTACCCAATGAATCTTACTGGATTGCGTTAAACATTATTCCCATCATCGTCATTGCCAATTTATTTTTCGGAATTTATTACAACCTTTCAACATGGTATAAAGTAACCGACAGAACAAGAGTTGGAACCTACATCTCATGGACAGGCGCAATTATTACGATAATTTTAAATTTAACCTTACTAAGAAAATATGGCTTCATGGTTTCTGCATGGGTTACATTGGCTGCGTATTTTTCGATGATGCTGCTTTCTTATTGGCTTGGCCAAAAGTATTATCCTATTCCTTACAGGATGAAGAAGATTTCTTTTTTCATAGTGCTTTTGGCGGTATTCAGCTATGCAATTGTTGAGTTCTTCGACTACAATCTTTGGATCGGAAATTTACTTTTCTTAGTCTATGCCGGAATTTTAGTATACTCAGAAAAAGATATGCTGCTCTCAAAAATTAAAAGGTAACTTTGGCCTTTTATTTGATGCCTATTATTCCGTTTTTAATTTAAACAAATCTTTAAAAGATATAAATCATACCACACGAATGATTTTAATTACTATCTTTAACCTTAATATTAAAAATTAAACAAAACATACTAATATAATTTATGAAAATTATTGTTCCTATGGCTGGGCGTGGCTCCAGATTACGTCCACATACGCTAACGGTACCAAAACCTCTTATTCCTATCGCAGGAAAACCAATTGTTCAGAGATTGGTGGAAGATATTGCTAAAGTAGCAGGGGAAGAAATTGAAGAAGTAGCTTTTATCATTGGAGATTTTGGTCCGGAGATTGAAAAATCTCTTATTCAGATCGCTGAAAAATTAGGAGCAAAAGGCAGTATTTATTATCAAAATGACCCACTGGGAACGGCTCACGCGATTAAATGCGCAGAGCAATCAATGAGTGGCGATGTTGTTATCGCTTTTGCAGACACTCTTTTTAGAGCTGATTTTCAATTAGATAAAAACTCAGACGGGGTAATTTGGGTAAAAAGTGTAGAAGATCCTTCCGCTTTTGGGGTTGTAAAATTGGACAATTACGGTTTCATTACAGATTTTGTTGAAAAACCTCAGACTTTCGTTTCAGATCTTGCCATTATCGGTATCTATTATTTCAACAGTGCCGAAAAACTCATGGATGAAATCAATTATATCATGGATAATGATATTAAAAACGGCGGTGAATATCAATTGACAACGGCTTTAGAAAACCTCAGAGCAAAAGGTGCAAAATACACCCTAGCAAAAGAAAACGACTGGATGGATTGCGGAAACAAAAACGCAACCGTAGAAACCAACAGCAAAATTCTTGAATACGAAAGAGAAGAGATGCTGAATTATCCTACTTCTGCCGTTATTGAAAATTCTTTGATCATTCAACCTTGTTTTATCGGTGAAAATGTAAAAATTTCAAATTCAAAGGTGGGTCCGGGAGTTTCTTTAGGAAATAATACGATTATTGTAAACTCAAACATCGAAAACTCTCTGATTCAGGAGAATACAAGAATCAACCACGGAAATCTTTCCAATTCAATGATCGGAAATTCCGCTCAGTATTTCGGAGTTGCCAGGGAAATTTCTTTGGGAGATTACTCTGTTTTGGATTTTTTGTCTAAATAATTTAGATTAGAAAATATTTAACTTAAATAAAGTATATTCGACCACACAAAATGTTTTGTGTGGTTTGGCGTTAATATTGCAACGTATTTTTAAAATTGAAAAGGTAAATACATGAAAAACTGGATCGTAATATTACTATTGCTTTTTGTGGTAACATCTTGTAAAACAAGAAATGCTGCAAAAAAGAGAAATAATAATGTTAAAATTGACAGCACATTTGTTTTAGAGGACGATAAAAGTCCGAAAGATGCCAACGAACCAGTAAGCGATAAACTTACCTTTTATGAGCATGTGCTTGTACCTCCTCAATTCGAACAAATCAAAATCAACAGTAAAGTAAATGTAGAAACCGGAAGCTTTATTCCGACTCTGGATGCTACCATTTATATTGAAAAAGATAAAAAAGTGTGGATGAATCTTCAGGCCTTCATCATCAATGTTGCCCGAGGAATCGCCACTCCCGAAGGCATTAAAGGTCAGGATAAAACCAGTAAAACGTATATAGATTCCGATTTTGATTATCTTAATAATTTACTGAACGTAAATTTCATCGATTACAAATCTTTGGAAAAAATCCTTATGGGAAGGACTTTCGTAAAAATTAATGATTCCCAGTTTACCCTTACAAGAAATATGCAGGGTTTTAAAATGGCTTCAAATGTTAACCAGAAAATTGTAACCGACGAAAAAACAAGAGAATATAAAATTGTTTTGCAGTATGATACAAATTACGATTTATTAAGCGTTAATTTAAAGGATGTTTTGTCTCCCGATGAGCTTGAAGTATCTTACAGCAATTGGGAAGAAATCAATGGAATCCGCCTTCCTAAAAATGTTAAAATAATTATAAAAGGTTCAAAAAGCAGTCAGATTTTACTGGAAAATACGAAATTTGACTTTTCGAGGATGGAAACACCCTATTCTGTGCCATCTAGTTACAAGAAAATTGAGATTAAATGATTAAAAAATTTAGCTTTTTAATTGGTATTTTGCTGTTCGGGCTCCATTACGGGCAAAATGGAAAAAAAGAACAACTGCAAAAACAAAATGCCGAACTTAAAAAACAAATTGCACAAATAAATACAGATTTAGCGAAAACCAGAAGCGAATCTAAACTTTCCGTTGCTTATCTCGATAATGTTAATAAGAAATTAATGTTACGTGAGAAGGTTTATAATAATACCCAAAAGGAAAAACGTTTTATCGAGGACGAAATTTACCTTCGCCAGCTGGAAATCAACCGCCAAAACAGGGAGCTGAAAGTTCTTAGAGATAATTATGCTAAAGTTTTGGTAAATGCTTATAAAAATAAAGGGGTACAAAATAAAGTGACCTTTATTCTTTCTGCAAAAAATCTGGGTGAAGCCATTCGAAGAGTTCAGTATCTAAAACAATATTCTGATTATCAGGATAAAAAAGCCGCTGAAATTACCGATGCTGCCGCACAGATTAAAAGAACAATTACACAAAGACAAAATTCTGTGAAAGAAAAAGCCAATCTTTTGGTGAGTCAGCAAAAGGATTTGGTAACCATTAATGCTGAAAGAGCCCAAAAAGAACAATTGGTAGCAGATTTCAAGAAAAATGAAAGCAAATTAACAGCAGAATTAAGACAAAAACAAACACAGTCTAAAGCATTAGAAGGCCAGATCAGAGCCATCATTGCGGAAGAAATAAGAATAGCAAAAGCGGAGGAAGAAGCCAGAAAAAAAGCTGAAGCTGAAAAAATCCGTTTAGCAAAAATTGCTGCAGAAAGAGAAAAAGCAAGAATTGAAGCCGAAAACAAAGCAAGAGCCGAAGCGCTGGAAAAAGAAAGACTAGCCGCTGAAGCTGAAGCCAGAAAAACAGCTGAATTGGCCGCAAAAAGAGCCGAGGAAGAAAGAAAACGAAGCCTTGATGCTGCAAAAGCTGAAGCTACAGCAAGAGACGAAGCAAGAAAAATCGCTGCAAAAAAAGCATCTGATGAAGCTGCCGCAAGAGCGAAAGAAGCTGCCGATAAGGTAGTTGCAGCCAAAGCTGCCGAAGCCGCATTGGCGAAGAAAAAAGACGACGAGAAAAAAGCAGCAGAAACCAAAGCAATGACCAATTTTGGAGTTTCTACCGTAGCAGGAAGCAATTTCGCAGAAAACAGAGGCAGAATGGGATTCCCGGTGGATAAAGGACAAATTACTCACCGTTTTGGAAGACAGCCGCACCCGGTATTCAAAAATATTATGGAAGAAAACAATGGAATTAAAATTTCCGTTCCTTCCGGTACCCGTGCCAAGTCTGTATTTCCGGGAACTGTTTCATCTGTACTCGCCAACAGCGACGGTACCAAAACCGTTATGCTGAAGCATGGTAATTATTTTACCATTTATTCCAACCTGGGAAGCGTAAATGTTTCTAAAGGCCAGCAAGTTTCCGCAGGGACTTCCGTTGGCGTTGTAGGACAGGATTTTGACGGATCTTATACGCTTGATTTTCAGGTATGGAACGGAACCACACCTGTTGATCCTTTAGGTTGGGTTTCTTATTAAAAAAGATTAACTTTGCAAAAAAATTTAGAAATGAATACTTTAACAATACTTGCCTTATCTTGGCAACATATTTTAATCGTAGCATTAATTCTGGTATTACTTTTCGGAGGTAAAAAAATTCCTGAATTAATGAGAGGGGTAGGTTCTGGTATTAAAGAATTTAAAGATGCTGTAAAAGAAGAGGATAAACCGGGTTCTGAAAACAAAACAACGAATAATAACTCTTCTAGCAACTAAAAATTCTTCAAAAACCAATGAATTTTACTGAGACCGCATGGAAAGTCTTCAACCAGAGCATTGAAGATTATCACGTGTCTGATCACGTTAACACTCTAATTAATAACCCTTTCGAAAAAAACACTTTGGAACGGATTTTGTATGCAAAGAACTGGATTGATACCGTTCAATGGCATTTGGAAGATATTATTAGAGATGAAAATATTGATCCAGCTGAAGCACTTCTCCTCAAAAGAAGAATAGATGCCTCCAATCAGCATAGAACTGATATGGTGGAGTTTATCGACAGTTGGTTTCTTAATAAGTTTGAAAATATAACTCCTAAACCTGACGCAAAAATCAATACTGAAACTATCGCATGGGCGGTAGACAGGTTGTCAATTCTTGCATTAAAGGTTTATCACATGTCGTTAGAGGCCAACAGAGAATCCGCTTCAGAAGAACACAGGGCTAATTGCCAGGCAAAATTAGACGTTCTTCTTACTCAGCAGGAGGATCTTTCAACTTCTATTAATCAGTTGCTTACTGATATTGAAAACGGTGACGTTAAGATGAAAGTGTACAAACAAATGAAAATGTACAACGATGAAAGTCTTAACCCAATCCTTTATCAAAAGGGGCAACAAAAATGAAACGATTACTTTTTTTTGGAGTATTAACAATTATAACATCATCTTGTGCAACGGAAAAACCTAATTTTTCTCCGTTGTCTACTAGTTTCTATAGTGAAACAAAAGGTTCTGATTCTGACAGGGGAGCAAAAAACAATATTGAGATCAATGTAAAGGACAATGTAAATGCTTCGGAAATCTCTAATCTTATCGCTACTTTTCCTCAGTTTAAAAATACCGCATTAAATGACGAAATTACTGCATTGAAGTACAGTTTGCAGAACTATTTATATGCAATTGATGCTAATAATGCTTCAGGAAAAAATAGAGCTATTAAGAATTTTGAAAAATCTTATAAAAAAATTCAGAAGCTGAGAGAAAATCTTAATAAAGATGATGATGAAGTTCTTAACAGATATTTGGTAAGATTAAAAACCAACATTTCTGCAATTGAAGATTCTATAAAAAGAAATTAAAAAACTAATAGGACATTAATGATTAAAATTCAGGCGGAAGCCAACGTTCCTACGGAGCACGGTACTTTCCGAATGATTGCTTTCTCCGAAAATGAAAACGATTGGATGCCTCATATGGCAATTGTCGCAGAACATACAGACTTCTCAAAACCTGTAAATGTGCGTTTCCATTCAGAATGTATCACCGGAGAAGTTTTCCATTCAAAAAAATGTGAATGCGGGCAGCAACTCGATGCTGCAATGAAATATATCCATGAAAATGGGGGGATCATTATTTACCTTCGACAGGAAGGAAGAAATATAGGGATCATTAATAAATTAAAAGCATATTCTTTACAGGAAAAAGGATTTGACACCGTAGCAGCAAATCTGGAACTCGGACTTCCTGCAGATGACAGAAACTTTGGAGTAGCCATTGAGATTTTAAATCTATTAGAAGTAAAAGATATCAACCTGCTTACCAACAATCCTGAAAAGGTAAAATATGTAAAAGAAAGCAATATCCATCTCAACTCAAGGATTCCTCTACAGATTCCTGCCAACGAGATCAGCAAAGGATACCTGCAGACAAAGAAAGATTATTTTGGTCATTTACTCGATGATAATAACAATTAAATAAAAAAGCAAAAGCTCCGATAGAATTTCTACCGGAGCTTTTTTTGTAATTATAAAAAACTGAAAAGATATACTAATTATTTGGTAACCTTAGTATTAATTACCTTAGAGTCATCAAGATTATAATATTTAATAACGCTATTATAGTCTTCATAATTTACATTTGCATTTTTACTTGAACTTGCTGGAACCAATACAATTCTAAATTTCTGATCCATTAAATATGAAAATGCTTCAGCAGTAGTTAATCCCGTTGCTAAATTAAAATTCTGATCATCAATTCTGATCTGTACATTTTGGCTATCAAACACAAAATTATACTGGAACTCTCTGTTAGTTGGCATCCCTGCACTGTCTGGTAAATACATCATTTTTGGAACCAGCTGCCAAGCCTGTCCTAAATATCTGTACACCAATACTACATCAGTACTTTGAATATTAATTCCTTGTGAAAATGCATAATTGTTCCCACTGTTAAAAGTACCTGTAACATCTCTCATTTGAGGATAAGTATCGTGATCAACAAAGTTGTTGTTATCATTATTATCACAGCTAAAGATAAATAAGCTTACAAAAGCTAGTAATAAAATTGGAATAATTTTTTTCATTTTATAAAAGTTTAGTTATTATTTATAATGCGTATTCAAATCATATACCAAAAATTTCAAAAACTTTGTTTTCATCATTTTTTTAATCGTATTTTTGTTCTTATTCAAAAAATCATGAAGAAACTAGTTTATACTTCGCTCTTTATTTTCATATTTCTAAGCTCAAAAGTCGCAGCCCAATATCAGCCGAAAAACATGTCTAAAGAAGATTTGAAAAAAGCTAATCAGTGGGTAGATAAAACATATAAATCCCTTTCACAAGACGAAAAACTGGGACAGCTTTTCATTGTTGCCCTGTATACAAACAAAGGTGAAAACGAAATTAATAATGTAAG
>CBFGVN010000110.1:0-8932 GCA_965651845.1 uncultured Chryseobacterium sp.
AAGCGAATCATTGCCAATCTTTGAAAATCTACATTTTCTTTTTTACGAAAACCATGGCCTTCATTTTTAGCCTCCAGATACCAAACGGTTTTTCCCTGAGCTTTCAGTTTGTCCCTCATCTGAACTGCCTCCGAAACCGGAACTCTGGGATCATTCGTCCCCTGGATAATGAACATTGGCTTTTTAATTTTATCAATATTATTTAACGGAGCGATTTTGGTAAAAAATTCAGCCATTTTGGGAATTCTTTCGTCGCCATATTCCACTCTTCTTAAATCACGCCTATATTCTTCCGTATTTTTAAGAAAAGTATTAAAATCCGAAATTCCTACAATATCTATGGAACAACGGATTTTGTCGGCGTATTCATAGGCTGTGGCTAAAGTCATGAAACCTCCGTAGCTTCCGCCCATGATCATAATTCTGTCTTTATCCAGCTCAGGTTGTTTCGCAATCCAATCTAATAAGGCACCAATATCTTTCACCGAATTCATTCTCAAATATCCGTTATCAGCGGCGATAAAACTTTTTCCAAAACCTGAAGAACCTCTTACATTTGGCTGAATAATTGCTATTCCCATTTCGTTGGTAAAATAATTCCAAGCTCCTATGGATGAAGCCATAGATTGACCTTCGGGACCACCATGGATAGAAATCACAACAGGTCTTTTTCCTGTAAATTTCGAAGCAGCCGGATAGTAAAACCCTGAGATCTTCATTTTGTCAAAACTGTTCCATTCAATTAGTTTCGGAACAGACATATCTGTGGGCTGCATTTCTCCCTGTTCACTTTCTGTCCATCTTTCTACCTTATTTGATGCTAAATCCAGCTTGTAAATATCCGAACCGGAATTGGCTGCCGACATCGTAAAAAAGAAAGATTTTCCGTCTTTTGTAAACTTTGTTCCATCAATAAGACCGATTGGAAGCTTCACGGGTGAAAATGTATTGGAATTTGTATCCAGAATATATATTTTATTAATTCCACTTTCATTGGTTGTGAAAATAATTTTTGACTTATCTTCCGAAACATCATATCCTTCAACATTCCATGGAATTGAAGAAGTAAGATAACTGGTCTTTTTAGTTTTTAAATTGAAAGTTGCCAGCCTGTTAAACTCATTATCTCTGTCTGTAATATACCAGATTTCATCAGGATTTTTTCCAAAAGAAGCATTTTCCTGAACAATACCTTTTTCATTTCTGTCGGTGATCGGTTCTAGTTTTTTTGTATCTAAATTATAAATATAGAGGTAAGATTCATTTGCAGAAACATACTCTTCGATCAGTATTTTTTTACCATCTTCCGACACATCACTGATTCCCCATCCTCCGCCTTTTACTTCCAAAACAAGCTTTGTATCTTCCGGTTTCAACGGATCCATGAAATAAATATCTCTGTCGCCACCATTTCTTTTTGTTGAAGCAAAGAAAAATCCCGACCCGTCTTTTTTCCATTTTATGCCGCCATTTTGGGATCTTCCGCCGTCTGTAAGAAGCTTGGATTCCAATGTTTTTAAATCCAGTTTAAAAAACTGCCCGAATTCATTCCCTCCAATATCTTTTGAATAAATGAGATACTCCCCTTTTAAAGGTTCATAACTTGCCATGTTTACAGGTTCATCAAAGAAAGTAATCTGCTTCCGGTCGCCCATTGGAAACGAGATTTTATGGAGCTGATTGGTCGAGGCAAAACGTGTCACGGCAATCACATCCTTTCCGTTCGGATGAATATCTGCCAAACCTGCATTTCTGCTTTCAGAGTATTTTTTTATAGCCTGATTTAAGCTTTTAGGAATCGGTAAAATATTTTCAGCGATCAGGTTTTCATTCGGGCTTACAAATTCATTTTTATTCTGAGCCGACAGGAAAAGGCTTCCCAAAGAAAAAGCCAGAATAAGGTGTTGTTTTTTCATATTCATAATTTTTGCTGAAATTAATAATTTATTGGCTCTTTTTAAACTTTTATTTTAATTAAACATTTTAAAATCTTGATTTTAAAAATCTGTAACCATTATGATAAAAAAGATCTTCCATAAAAGTATCAATATTCAGTTCGTCTGCCCATTTTTTAGAATCTTTTAAATCTTTAAGAAAATATTTTAAATTCATGCTGATATAGCTTCTCACATCTGCCATTTTTTTCACAGTAGGCATGTTGATAAAAGGGTTGATAAGTCCGTCGTAATCTGTTCCTATGGTGATGTGTTTTTGAGCAACATTTATCGGAATTCCGCTGTCTTTACAAACCTGAAAATAGTGTTTGATATGATTTAAAATATGATCATAAAAATACTCATCACGGCGCGGAATGCTTGTTTCCGTGTTTTCTTCCAGTTCACTCATAAACAGACAATAATCATCATTAATTAACTTTCCGATGGCTTCGTTTTTAATTGCCAGTGAAGCCCATTCCGTTTTTGAGAAAAATTCTTTGTCGACAATTCTTTCCATATCGGTAATTCCTGTCGGATCATCATCGAACTTATCGACATACCCTAAAATCCTCCTGTCCATCGAGATTCCTATAACTCCTCCATTTTTCACGATCCATGCAATTTCTTCGTCAAATAAATTAATTGTTGAAGCATTAAAAGTAGGAAACCCCGGTCTTCCCGGATTGGCTTTAGCATTAAACGGTTTTGTAATTTCCAGATATAAAGCTCCTGCAGCCGGCTTTTTAAGCTGAATATGACCCGCCCAATCTTTAAATGGCATTCCTGTAAATCCTGCGTGGGTGCAAACCAGAGGCTGTACGTTTTTATATTTTTTAGAATCGATTTCGTTCATTAAATCCTTTCGGGATTTGTAGCACATATGTTTTATATCGACACAGATTTTCCTGTCAAAAATTCCCTGAACAACAGTTCTTCCATCGTTTTCAAGACCATTTCCTGAAGGAAAAAATGCAGAAGCATTGGCCACCTGCATTCCAAAAGCCTGATTGCAGAGACTTGACTGCTGAAGATGGGTCACATTAATGGAAATTACGTTGACTTTAGCTAAAACCTTATCCAAGTTGCTTAAAATATCTCCAGGTTTATACTTATTCGAAGCGTCACAGAAATTGGGGCTGTCCACCAGAGAATGACATCCTTCGATGGTAAAAAATACATTGACTTTATTCTTGGGAAGCGGATTTTGGAAACTTTCTTTTGTTAAAATGTTGAAAGAAGCAGAGGCTTCGAGATATTTATCTAAAGTCCTTTTCATTAAAAAATCTGAAAATGGCTTATTTTTATTGCCGACAATATCTTTTAAAAGCTGCTCTGAAAGTTTGAATTGAGAAGCTTTTTTAAGATAACCACGAAGCGGAATCACCGTCTCCGCAACATTTTTTTCCACACTGTAGAGAACGGCTCCCAGAATTACCTCATCGTTGAATTCTGAAAGTTGAGACTGGTGGGTTTGGGTTTCAATAATACTAGGAAGATCGGAACAAATTTTCGGAATTGCTGCGACATCGTTTCTATAAATAAAGGCATCGATGTTGGGGTCATCATTAAACAGCTGTTTTAAAACAGGGTGACAGTGAAAATCAAAATATTTCATGACCTTTGTTTTTAGTACAATAAAGTTAGTAACTTAATTTATAATAGGTTATTACTCCTTCGGGTTATTTTAAATATAAAAAAATCCACAAACAAAATCTGTGGATTCATATATTATTTTCTATCGTACAGCTTAAGGATTTTTATTAAGTCTGTATCTTCTACCATAGTGTCTAACAGTGATATTATGTCCGGATAATTGTAAAACTTTTCTTTTAACTGAGCTACAGCACCGGGCAAATTGAAATGCAGCTCTGTAATATTTTTATCTTTATGAAATATCAGATAATCCGTATCATTCGTTTTGTACGTATAAATCGGACCGGAATATATGCTTTTCCTATACCAAGCCGTTTTCTTTCCGCTGTAAATGATTTGGAGCAATCCGACATCTTTAGAAAAAACAGATTTACCGTCTACAAACTTTCTTTTAACTTTCTTAAGATCGGTAATTTCCATATATCGAATATCGTTTTCTGAAACTTTTACCCTTTCTCCTGATTCATCTAAAACTGTCATCTGCTTGAGATAAGTCGCCGGAGAAAATTCTTCGTTGGCGTACATCCCGATATTCAGGACTTTTGTTTTGATGGTGTCTTTGGAGCTTTTTAATACATATTTTACCGGAAAATATACTTCCTGATACAATTGTTCTTTTTGAGAAAACAATAAGCTGAAACAAAAAATCCTAAGTAATAAAGACATTTTTTTCATGAATCTAAGATACTAAAAAGCCCGGAAAATTCCGGGCTTGAGATATAATGTAATCAATATTTAATTATTAATATACTTTTCAAAAATTGCTGTAAAATCCTTCTGATTATACTTGTCGAAACTGTTTTTATTCCAGTTGAAAATATATTCATTGATATTCTGCAATTCCTGGCTTTTCGAAACATTTTCCTGCTTTCCTGATGCGATGGCTGTTACCGCTTTCTGTAGACTGTCGTTCGCGAAATTCAACAACGAATGGTTGTGGTGAACTTCCTGCTGGATCGCCAAAAGAGCTTTGTATAGGTCTTTCAACTGATCCACCTGACTTTTGGTAACACTAATCATCAAAGAAACATTTCCGATATTGAATGAGATCTCCACATCCAAATCAATCGTTCCGGCAGTCTGCAGCGCAATATTCGAGAAAGGAAACTGATAATATTCGTATCTTCTTAAAATTCTTTTTTTGTCCAGAGCACTTGCTCCGTCGATGTGAATTAATGCTCTGTTTGTAAAGCAATATTCGTCTCTTTTAGATTTAATCAAGAAAAAAATCTTCTCATTATCTTCCGACAAAATATAATCATCCGAATCTACCTTGTCATAATCCTGAGAAGGAATAATTTTACCAATATCCCCTAATCCTAATGCTTCCGCAGCTAACTTTTTAAACATAGTTTATTTTAATTTGTATTTTATTAAGTGAATAAAATTAAGAAAATAAGTGAGATCAGATCAAAAAATCATTTAAGAAAAAACCACAGACAAAATCTGTGGTTTTAATAATATTTAAAATTGATTATCTCAAATTAAATGTGAATCACTTCTCCGTAAGCAGCCGCTGCAGCTTCCATGATTGCTTCAGAAACTGTCGGGTGCGGGTGAATAGACTTGATGATTTCGTGACCTGTAGTTTCCAATTTTCTGGCAACAACAGCCTCAGCAACCATGTCTGTAACGCCTTCACCGATCATGTGGCAGCCTAACCACTCACCATATTTAGCATCGAAAATAACTTTAATGAAACCGTCTGTATTTCCGTTTGCAGTAGCTTTTCCACTTAATTTCGTAGCCTTTTTCTTTAGCCTGCTTTTCTGTAAGACCAACAGAAGCTACTTCCGGGTGACAGTAAGTACATCCCGGGATATTGCCATAATCGATCTTCTCAACATGCATTCCTTTGATTTTTTCAACACAAGTGATCCCTTCTGCAGAAGCAACGTGTGCTAAAGCCTGAGTAGGAATGATATCTCCGATTGCATAGTAACCAGGAACTGAAGTTTCGTACCATTCGTTTACCAAAACTCTTCCTTTATCTGTCTGGATTCCCACTTCTTCAAGACCAATGTTCTCGATGTTTGCGGCAATTCCCACAGCAGATAATAAGATATCAGCTTCAAGAGTGATGTTTCCGTTAGCCGTTTTTACGTTAGCTTTTACACCTTCTCCACTTGTATCTACGCTTTCTACAGAAGCATTGGTCATGATTTCAATTCCTGATTTTTTCAGAGATTTCTCTAAGTGTTTAGAGATTTCCTCATCCTCCACAGGAACGATGTTTGGCATAAATTCAACAACAGTTACTTTCGTACCCATTGTGTTATAGAAATCGGCAAATTCTACCCCGATAGCTCCGGAACCTACAACGATCATAGATTTTGGCTGTTCAGGAAGAGATAATGCCTGTCTGTATCCGATTACTTTTTTACCATCTTGCGGTAAGTTCGGTAATTCTCTCGAACGAGCTCCTGTTGCGATAATAATGTGAGTACCTGTGTATTCAGTTACTTTTCCGTCTTTATCTGTAACAGAAACTTTTTTACCTTTCTGAACTTTTGCAGTCCCCAAAATCACATCAATTTTGTTCTTTTTCATTAAGAACTCAATTCCTTTGCTCATTTTAGAGGCAACACCACGGCTTCTCTGAATCACGTTTGGAAACTCAAAGCTAGCTTCTACTTTGTTCAAACCATAATCTTCAGCATGGTTGATATAATGAAATACCTGAGCAGATTTTAATAAAGCTTTAGTCGGAATACATCCCCAGTTCAGGCAGATCCCCCCTAAGTTTTCTTTCTCGATAATTGCAGTTTTGAAACCCAATTGTGCCGCTCTGATAGCGGTAACATATCCTCCAGGACCACTTCCGATGACAATAATATCGTAGTTCATTAGTATAAAAATTTTTATGCGAATTTAAGGAAAAATATTTGGATGAAGCGTGTTTCAGGAATTCATTCTGCAATAAAATACCGTCTGTTTTTTGTTGAAAATAAAAAAGAGAACACAAAAGCATTCTCCTTAAAAGTTTTTATTTCAAGTTAAATATCTATTACATTTTTTTCAGTAATCTTTTCTGGCTTTGATATTTTTCATTTAAAGCCTTTAATTGATCCCTCTTCATCTTTTTGGTCGCCAATGGATGATTCAGGATTGCTTTTTTCTCTGCATTGTATCTTTTATCCAGCTCACGGGATTTCATTGCAATCAGTTCGCTTTTCGAAGGATGTGGTGGCGGCGCAGGTCGTTGCTGTGCCGAAACATTCATGGATAAGCCTACTAACAAAAGTGCTGATATAAGAAACTTTTTCATGACATTTACTTTTTTTGAATGATTATAACCAATCGATAGTTATCGGTTAATTTCATTCAGGTTCGAAGTAAATATTACAGATATCATACCAAGATTGAGTTTTGTTTTTAAACGTTAGGATAAACAAAATTATTCAACCTCAATATTCTGTTTCAAAGGAAGATTTTTCGACGAATTTCCTACAAAAATCCTGTACGTTCCCTTTTCTACGGTCCAGTTCATTTTCTCATCTAAAAACTGTAATTCTTTCACAGGAACTTCGATCGAAATCTGTCTTGATTCTCCCGGTTTTAAATACACTTTCTGAAAACCCTTCAATTCAATAATAGGCCTTGAAACCGAAGCCAGCAAATCTTTTACATACAGCTGAACAACTTCACTCCCTGCTTTCGAGCCCGTATTTTTCACATTCACTTTTGCAATAATGGTATCGTTTTCAGTAAATTTTGATTGATTTAATTGTAAATCAGAAATTTCGAAAGTTGTGTAGCTTAATCCAAAACCGAAAGGGTACAACGGTTCGCCGCTTAAATCATAATAATCATTTCCTCTTCCGGTGGGATGGTGATTGTACGTCAAAGGCAGCTGTCCTTCTTCAATCGGAAACGTAATCGGCAGTTTTCCGGAAGGATTTTCTGCTCCGAAAAGTACTTTTGCAACAGCATTTCCGCCTTCTTCACCGGGATACCAAACATCTAAAATAGCTCCGACTTTATCCTTCCAAGCCGTCGTTTTTATCGCAGAACCGCCAACCAAAACAACCGCTGTCGGTTTATTTAATTTGGAAACTTCCTGAATGAACTTTTCCTGATTTCCGGGAAGACTCAACGAAGAGCGATCCTGAAATTCACCTTCGTGAATTCCGGCTGTGACGATGATGTAATCTGCATTTTGAGCCAATTTCAAAGCTTCATTAAAATCTTTTTGATAGTCATTCAACCCATAATTCCAGATCAGCTCGATATTCGCTTCACCCCTGTTTTCATGGAATTCTACAGTGATATCATATTTTTGACCTTTAATAAAATCAATATCAACTGTTTTGGTAGAATAGCTCAGCTTTTTCCAATTATCAATCAATAATTTCCCGTTTAAAAACAGCCGGAAACCATCATTTCCACGTAATCCGAACTGATATTTTCCAGAATCCCGGGCTTCCAGTTTTCCCACCCAGCGGACGCTGTAATTGTCCGGCTGCAGCTTTTCAGGATTGGGAGAATATAACGTCCATTTGAAATTTAATTGTTCGTCCTGTTTTTCAAAAGCCGGATTTCCTTTTAAATCAGAATTGGAAAAATAGCTTCCTTTTAAACCTTTTTTATTTTCGGAAGATAAAAACTCGACAGGAATCGTCACAAAACTCTTCAAGTTCCAGTCGATTCCCTTTGAATAATTTACTTCAATATTTTTATTTTTAATGAAATTTTTAATTCCATCTAAAATATTCACCTTCCTGTTTCCCGGGCCGGAATAACCACCCAATCTTGCATCAACGGCATCCGTTCCAACAACGAGAATCTTTTTAAAATTTTCCGAAATCGGAAGCGTTTGATTATTATTTTGAAGCAAAACAAAAGATTCCACAGCTGTTTTCTCTGCTAAAGGTTTATGATTGATTTTCTTTAATTCCTCAATATCTTTGCTCGAAACATAAGGATTTTCAAACAACCCCAGTTCAAATTTCGCTTGTAAAACTCTTGCCACCGCATCATCAATTCTGTCTTTCGCAATTCTGCCATCCAAAAACGGCGGAATAAACAATTTATAATGCTGATATTCTGTCTGGAAAATCACATCAAGACCTGCATTCATCGCTTGTGCAGAAGCATCGTCGTAATCTTTCGCGGTAAAATGAAGCACATTCGCCCCGCCCACTGCACTCGCATCGCTGATGATAAAACCTTTGAAGTTCCATTCGTTTTTTAATTTTTCGGTTAATAACCAACGATTGGCAGTTGAAGGCCGCCCATCCAGCAAATTATAGGAAGTCATTACCGAACGGCTTTTCCCTTGACTAAAGGCTTTTTGAAAAGAGATCAAATGTGTTTCCTCCAAATATCTTTTGCTCCAGTGA
>CBFGVN010000111.1:0-8908 GCA_965651845.1 uncultured Chryseobacterium sp.
AGCAATATATGCCAATCCAAACCAACCCTGAAAGCTTACGGTTTCAATATTTTCGGGAAAGTAAATAAAAAATAACGGCATCATTAAAGGCAGAGCCAAGACCAATGCCCAGGAAATTACCTGCCATCCTCCTAAAGTTTTTGACAATTTTGCACCTTCGGCATAGCCCAGGCCGCAAAGGATTACGGCCAGCAGCATTAGGATATCGCCAATCGGAGAGGCTGAAATTCCCTGCGAGACTGCAAAACCAATCACCAATAAACTTCCGACAATTGAGAAAAACCAAAACACAGGATGCGGTCTTTCTCCTCCGCGAAATACACCGAAAATAGCTGTCATTAAAGGCAGCATCCCTAAAAAGACAATCGAATGCGCCGACGTTAAATACTGCAAAGCCAGAGAAGAAAGTAAAGGAAATCCTATCACACAGCCAATTGAAACTAAAACCAAAGAAAAAATCTGATCTTTTACAGGACGTTTTTCTTTATAAATCAATAAAACAAAAAGAGCCAGTACACCGGCAATTCCGGCACGTGCGATTGTTACAAAAATAGGATTCATTTCTGTCACTGCCAATTTTGTAGCCGGCAACGAGCCGCTGAAAAGCAAAACCCCGATAAAACCGTTGATCCATCCGTTTACTGTCTGATCTTTTGATAGTTTATGTGTTGTCATTGTATTCAAGATTAATTTAATATTTCAAAATTATAAAGGTTAAAAAGATAAACACAGTCTCAGTTTTGTATATTTGCATGAGCACAGTTTATTATGAACAAAGAATATTTATACACGGAAATAGCCAACGAAATCGCTTCACAAATAAGAAACGGGATATTAAAATCTGGCGATAAGCTCCCTTCTGTAAGGAAATTATGCAAAGAACACCAGATCAGTATGAACACCGCAAAACGTGTTTTCTTGGAACTGGAATCGCTGTCATTGGTAGATTCTAAACCACAGTCAGGATATTTTGTGAGCAATATTCTTTCCGTAGAGCTGCCGCTTCCCGAAGTGAGTAAACCTTCATTAATTGCTAATAATGAAGAACCCAATGAATTAATCAATAAAGTATACGAAAACATAGGGAAGAAAGAGGTAACACTTTTCTCCATCGGGATTCCGTCGGGAGATCTTTTGCCACAGGCTAAACTTAAAAAAGAAATCATCAACGCTACCCGAACCTTACAGGAAGGAGGAACGGAGTACGAAGAAATACAAGGAAATCTGAAATTACGAAGAATGATTTCCATGAGATCTTTGCAATGGGGCGGAAATTTTCATGAAAATGACCTGGTAACAACCAACGGCGGGATGAATGCATTATCATTTTGTTTGATGGCATTGGGAGAACCCGGCGATACCATTGCTATAGAAAGCCCCTGCTATCCCGGAATTTTGCAGCTGGCAAATGGTTTAGGTTTAAAAGTTCTCGAGCTTCCGACCCATCCTACGATGGGAATTGAAATTGATGCTTTAAAAAAAGTAATTCCAAAGATTGATCTGTGTCTTTTAATTCCGAATTATAATGCGCCTTTGGGAAGCTGCATGCCCGATGAAAACAAAAAAGAGGTGGTAAAAATCTTATCGGAAAACGGCATTCCTTTGATTGAAGACGATGTTTACGGAGATCTTTATTTTGGGCCTAATCGTCCAAAATGTTGTAAGTCTTTCGATAAAGAAGGAAATGTGCTGTACTGCAGCTCGATTTCGAAAACGCTCGCTCCCGGCTATCGTGTGGGATGGATTGCTCCCGGGAAATACAAGGATAAAATTTTAAAGCTAAAATTCCTTCACTCTACTTCATCTATTTCAATTGTAAATGAAGCGGTGGCTAATTTTTTAAAATCCGGGAAATATGAAAAACATCTTCAGCAGATGAGAAAAGCTTTGCAAAATAATTATCAGAATTACGTACAGACAATAGCGGAAGCTTTCCCCCAAGGAACAAAAACCAGTCGTCCCCAGGGCGGACTTTCCCTTTGGGTACAATTTGATAAAAATATTAAAACAACACAACTGTACGACCTTGCGATCAAAGAAAATATAAGTATTGCTCCCGGAAGAATGTTTACTTTACAAGATCAGTTTGAAAACTGTATGCGCCTCTGCATCGGTTTACCGTGGTCTGAAGAGACACAGATGAAATTAAAACAACTTGGGAATCTGGCGAAAAGAGTTTGAGTTTGGGAAGGAAGATGGATGTTGGAAGCTGGAAGTTTTTTAGTTTTAATTTAAATTAAAAATAATCGGTCACAAAAACTTCCATCCTCCAGCTTCATTTCTCCCAGCTTATTTATTATCCGGGACGAAATTCTTTCTTGCCAGCTCTTTTCTTACACGGCTTAAGCTTTCCGGGGTGATTCCTAAATATGAAGCAATCATCCATTGGGGTACCCTCAACATTAGATCAGGATACATTTTGATGAATTTCATGTACCGTTCTTCTGCGGTTTCGGCCAATAAAGAATTGATTCTGTCCTGTAAGCTTTTAATATGCTTTTGTAATAAAATATCGCTTTTTTCCAGACTGTTCGGAAACTCTCCCACTAATTTGCTGATAAAATCAGGGTGTAGCAAAAGAACCTCGGAATCCTCAACAGCCTCAATATAATATACGGACTTTTCATTAAAATAAAGACTGCTTCTGTCGGAGATCAGCCAGCTTTCCGGGGCAAACTGAATAATATGTTCCTTACCGTTTTTGTCGATAGAATACATTTTGATAAGTCCTTTTTCAACAAAATAAATATAGCGGCAGATCTCACCATATTGCAAAAGAAACTGATTTTTAGGTATTTTCTTTACTTCATAGTGTAAACTGCACATGTTCACCTTTTCTATGGGAACGCTTAAAACTTTTGCTAAATAATTATTAATATTCTTCATTATACAATTTGATCTGCGGATATATGTTGATGAGAAGCATTGCTGATGGCTTTTCCGTTTTCTATTACTATTAATTGAGGGCTTTCGTGTCTTACGCCAAAATCTTCGGCAATTTTATTAGAAAGAGATCTGTGTGCCAGCAAATCTAAGAAATATAACTCTACTTTTTGATCTAAGTTTTCAATCTCTTTTTCAAAATTTTTCAATACGGTCTTGCTGATGAAGCAGCTGGTAGAATGCTTGAAAATTGCAATCTTATAGGCATAAGAATTTTCAATAGCAATTCTCAGATCTTCTTCATCTTCTATATATTTCCAGAAAGATTTTTTTTCAGATTCTTCTCCTTTTCCACTAAATATTTTATCAAAAAAACTCATACATTAAATTGTTTCAGATGATGATGAAGATGTTTATATTCTAAGAATCCCCAGTCTTTTTCGGTCATTTTTCCGAAAAGAACATGATGAGAAGGCAGTTTTTCGTGTGCAAAAGCATTCCAATATGCATCAAGTGTTTTCAGGAGATTTTCTTTTTCATCGTTAAAATCACATTCAAAATTAACGATAAGTTTTTGAAAAGTGGGCATATTTCTTGGAATTCCATTATTAAAAATCTGCATTTCTATTTTTGTAACGATGCCTATTGTCCCAAAAAAAGCATTAATAGGAGAAAGTTCAACTTTTCCCAGTGGAATTTGAAGAACATAGTTGCAGTGTCTCATCATTTGACACACGTTCATTTTTCCCCACCTTCTCTGGGAATTTTCATGCAAATTGGAAATTCTGTTTATAATTTCCTCAAAATAAATTTGGTTATGAAGACTTTTTTTTACCAACCTTTTTCTTTCTTCAAATTTTCAATATGAGCAAAATGATGGTTGCAGTGCCACGCGTACATTGCAAGGTAACTTCTTAGATCATAATCTTTATTTTGTTCAGGGTGATGAAAAGTTCTTTCAAACTGTTTGTTGGTCATGGTTTTCAGCAATGTAGTCCATCGTTGATGGGTTCCTTTGATCATTCTCATGGCCGGTTTTATTGGCATGTTGCGACTGTCCTGCAGTTCTGCCCATTTTGCTTCATCGTACGGTTTGATGATGGGATTATCTTCCGTAAGTGCTAATTTGAGTCTGATAAAACTGTTGATATGGCTGTCTGCAATATGATTTACGAGCTGTCTTACCGTCCATCCTCCTTCCCTGTATTGGGTGTCAAGCTGATCGTCGGTGAAGTTTTCGATCAGGTTTTTTAGTCTTCCCGGAAAATCTTTAATAACTTTAATATATTCATCAAGTTTGATATCGCAGATGTTTTCAGGCTGCTCGAACTGACCAATAGGAAATTTTTTACTTTCTAAATTGCTCATTTTATTAGATTTAAAATTTTATATTGTCGATTTGTCCGATAATTCGGTTTTGGACAATTTTTTGCGTGTTAGTTTTTGTAAATTTATCAAAAATTCGAGAAATCTAAATATGAAAAAAGCGTTAATAATCGTAGATGTACAGAATGATTTTTGTGAAGGCGGCGCATTGGCAGTTCCGGAAGCCAATGAAGTAATTCCGTACATCAATGCCCTGATGGAAGAAAATGAGTACGATCAAATAGTTTTAACACAGGATTGGCATCCTGCAAATCATAAAAGTTTTGCCAGCAACAATGGGAGAAATGTAGGTGAAAGTATCATTTTGAACGGTGTTCCGCAATTTATGTGGCCGGATCACTGTATTCAGGGGACTTTCGGGGCAGAGTTTCATAAAGACCTGAACAGGGATAAGGTAACTCACATCATCCAGAAAGGAAAAAATGCCGAAATTGACAGCTACAGCGGTTTTCAGGATAACAATCATTTTATGAAAACAGGATTGGATGATTTCTTAAAATACCACGATATTCAATTATTGGAAATAGTAGGTCTTGCGATGGATTATTGCGTAAAATTTACCTGTCTTGATGCTGTTGCCAATGGATATATTACATGCCTGCACTTCAACGGAACCCGTGCTGTGAACGTAAAACCGGATAACGGAAGGGATGCGATTTATGAAATGATTCAAAAGGGAGTGACTGTTCTAGGATAGTTTTTTAGTTATGAATTATCAGTTATGAGTTATGAGTTATGAGTTTCTCATGTCATGTATTAATAATGAAAATAAAAAGACACTGAATTTTTCAGTGTCTTTTTATTTAAACTTAAAATTTAAAGTAATAAGATTAACTTATAATTGATAACTCAAAACTTATAACTTTTTAAAGCATTTTAAGATTATTTACTTCCAGTTCTGTAAGGATTCTCCAGTGTCCCCGCTTAATATTTTTCTTCGTTAGTCCGGCAAACATTACCCTGTCAAGAGCTTCCACTTCATATCCTAATCTTTGGAAAATTCTTCTGATTACGCGGTTCCAGCCAATGTGGATTTCAATTCCGATTTCATTTTTTGGTTTTCCTTCAATGAAAGAAATTTGATCTACAACAGCTACCCCTTCATCCAGACGGATTCCTTCCGCAATTAATTTCATGTCTTCATGTGATAATTTCTTATCTAACGTTACATGATAAATTTTTCTGGCATCAAAAGACGGATGCGTAAGTTTTTTGGTCATGTGTCCGTCGTTCGTAAGAAGGATAACTCCGGTTGTGGAACGATCCAGCCTGCCTACAGGAAACAAACGATAAGGTGAAGCGTTGGCTACAAGATCCATTACTGTTTTTCTGGCTTTGTCGTCTTTTGTAGTAGAAATATAACCTTTTGGCTTATTTAAAAGAACATATACAGGCTTTTCAGGAGTAATGCTTTGTCCGTCAAATACTACTTTATCTGTTTTCTCTACCTGGTAACCCATTTCCGTAACCACTTTTCCGTTTACTTCTACCAATCCTTGAACAATTAGGTCATCAGCTTCTCTCCTGCTGCAGATTCCTGAATTGGCGATGTCTTTGTTGAGACGGATGGTATCTTTGTGGATATCCTTGTCAATCTTGTTGAATTTTCTTTTCTGTACGAAAGATTTTGCTCTGTCCTGTCTTTCTTCTCCAGCTGCAGCAGGTCTTCTTCCATATTTCAGGCTGCCTCTTTCATACTTATCTCTGGTATCGAAGCTTTTGCCTCCTCTTTTTGCCGTCGATTTCCCGAATGGCTTTCTTTCTTCACTTTTATTCGTGATATAAGGCTTTCTCTCAGATTTAGAATGTTGATCGTCGTCTTGTCTGTCAAAGCTGCCTTCCGTTTTTTTGAAAGACTTTTGTCCAAACTTTGTATTTGATCCTCTGTGTTCAGAATTTCTTTCGCCTGCTTTAGGGAAAGACTTCTTGAAAGGTTTTGATTCTGAAGAATTTCCAGAACTGGAAGCACGAGAATTACCAGAATTTTTCTTTGTTGAAATTCTTGGTCTCTTTGGTCTTTCTGAATTATTATTATCTCTGCTCATTCTAAAAATTTCTGCAAAGATAGTATATTTAATAACGAGTTAAAAATTAAGAATCATAACTTTGCAAGATAGTATTACAATTAACTTTACAGAAAATCTGAAAATGATAACAATAGTAGACGATAATTTTTCTCAATTAAACGACTTTTTACACGAAAAATCTTTCAGCAAAATCTTTATTTTGGTTGATGAAAATACGCATGAATATTGTCTTCCGACCCTGTTGGGAAATATGCAGACGGATCTTGGCTTTGAAATTCTTGAAGTGGAAGCCGGCGAGGAAATGAAAAATATTCAGACGGTGAATCAGTTGTGGGAAATTCTTACGGAAATGCAGGCGGATAGGAAAGCTTTAATGATCAATCTTGGAGGCGGCGTGATCACAGATATGGGCGGTTTTGTGGCTTCTACCTATAAAAGAGGAATATCTTTCATCAATATCCCGACTACCCTTTTATCGATGTGTGACGCATCAATAGGCGGAAAAACAGGAATTGATCTTATGAATTATAAAAATATGATAGGAACTTTCACTTTTCCGGAGCAGATTTTTGTGTATCCTAAATTTTTGGAAACATTACCTTTTAAAGAATTAAGAAGCGGTTTTGCAGAAATGCTGAAACACGGGTTAATAGCCGATAAAGCGCACTGGGAAAGCCTTACGCAGATTCACAAGCTTGATATTGACGGGGTAATTCCGCATATCCGGACTTCGATGGATATTAAGCAAAATGTGGTTGAAGAAGATTTTCACGAAAAAAATATCAGAAAAACTTTGAATTTCGGGCATACGATCGGCCATGCGATTGAAAGTTTATATTTAAGTCAGGGAAATCCGGTTCTTCATGGGGAAGCTGTGGCGATGGGGATGATTTCGGAGGCATATCTTGCGTATTTGGAAGGCTTAATTTCAGAAGAAGATTCAAAATTAATTATTGAAAACATTCAAAAATACTATCCTTATCTGGATATAAGTGATTTTAAAGATGAAGATATATTTGATTTATTGTTAAATGATAAAAAGAATGTAGACAGTAACATCAATTTTTCCTTGCTTTCAGGAATCGGTTCGTGTGCATTTGATCATCAATGCAGCAAAAAAAATATCACAGCTTCGCTTAAATTTTATAGAGAATTGAATGATGCTTAATTGAAATTATCCTATTTTTTTGACAAATCCTGATTAAATTTTAAACAAAAAATATAATTTAGATTTTTTATAAACAAATGTTTAATTAACTTTTATAATATTGATTAATAGCAAGTTAAATGGTTGATTTATTATCATAAATGCCGTTTTTTAAGTTTATTTTTAACTTGAATTCTAATTTTGGCAAACATTTTGAAAGATACTCTCCGTCAAATGAAAAACTGACAAGTAGTAAAATTTAAAATTAGGAAATAGTAATTAAAAATTTAAGTTATGAAAAAGTTAATCTTAGGAATAGCAGTAGCTGCAAGTTCATTAGCATTTGCTCAGCAAACTACAACTGCGACGGCTTCATCTTCTAACCCTGTAAGATTTGGTATCAAAGGAGGGATGAACGTTTCTTCGCTTTCAAATGATGCAGGATTAGATGATTCAAAATCTAAAATAGGTTTCAACGGAGGGGTTTTTGCTAATATTCCGGTGGCAAGTTCATTCAGTATCCAGCCGGAGGTTTTGTATAACAACCTTGGTTCAAAAGTTACCCTTACAGATGTAAATGTCGGAGGAAATAACTATACTGCAGAATATGCGAGACATTTGGATTATATTTCAGTACCACTAATGTTCCAGTACAATTTTGTACCTAATTTTTATCTTGAAGCAGGTCCTGAATTCAGCTTCCTGGTAGATGCAAGGGATAAGTACAAAAATACCAAAAACGGAAGCACTACAGGTGCGGAATCTTATGATTTAAACAAAGATGCTTTCAATACATTTAATTTTGGTATTGGTATTGGTGCAGGATATTATTTTACGGATAATATTGGTTTAACGGCAAGATACGTTGCTGGAGCAACTGATATTTATAAGAATAATAACGGTGATGCTGTAAGAAACAATAACTTCCAGGTAGGTTTAGCATTTAAATTTTAAATAATAATAGTTTATTTAGAACAAACAGATTTCAATATGAGCCGGACTTTTCGTAAGTCCGGTTTTTTTAATTTTTAACTAAAAAAATATTTTCCGTTAAAAAAAGTGAATGAATTGGTGAAAATTTCCAGAAAATAAATTTTATATTAAATATGTTTATCCGTTGTCATTTGTTTCTTAAAATAATTTTTGAAGGCTAAAACACGATTTCTTTCCCATTCCCTATTTGGCAAACAATTTGTCTGGGATCAACTGTCAAATAAGACAAAAGAAAGAAACAATTTAAAATTATGAAAAAATTATTTTTAGGATTAGCAGTTGTTGCTACATCATTTACATTTGCTCAAAAGAAAGGAACTTCTCCAATAAGCTATGGCGCGAAAGCAGGAATGAACATCTCTTCTTTTTCTAAAGCCGACGGAATGGATGATCAGGGGTCTAAAGTAGGTTTCAATGCGGGTGTTTTTGCCAATATTCCGCTTAGTTCGCAGTTTAGCTTGCAACCGGAACT
>CBFGVN010000112.1:0-8810 GCA_965651845.1 uncultured Chryseobacterium sp.
ACTCCAAGAGCGATGTCTAATCCCAAAGATCCGGAAGGAATTACCTCAATAGTATTGTCGACAGAGTTTTCTCCCAACGTCATTACAGTCCCTTTTCCGTATGTTTTATCTAGTTTGTCAAGCACCAGTGCAAGTGCTTTTTTCTTATCATCAATATTACTCATCTGTTGTTTAAATAATTTCTCAAAAATACGAAAATTTACGATCAAAAACTAATATTATTTGTTTCTGAAACCTGTTTTTATAGTTAAAAAATGATAAAATTTTAAGATGGAAATTTGGTAAGTAATGAGCTGTAAATGTTTTTATTTAGAGCTTTTTCTGCTTTGGATTTATAAAACTAAACCATCGAGGTTTCCAAAATCTTGATGGTTTTATTTGTATGGATATTTTAATGAAAATTCGAGTTTTGTGTAATTTTAAGATAATCAGTTAAAACCTTCATTTGATCTCTATTTCCTTTCCTGATTCTGGTCTTTCTGCTTACGGTTTTGTCATAAATTTTGTTGATGAACCATTTTGTATAAGGAAAAACATTTCTGTTAGCAACATCCGGAATCTGCAGTCTCCTACAAACATCATCATCCAATAAAAACCAGGTACAGCAAATGTGCAGGTAACGTAAATTTTTCCGTTGAAATTGATATTTTAAGATAGGATTTTCTAAAGACTCGTTGAGCAGGGAATGCGCGAGAAGTACAGAATCTTTATCTGCGGGAGGCTGAACGGAAGTCCATAAATAAAAATATTCTGTTGCCTCTTTTTTATTATTGGGAAGGAGGCTCTCGGGGATGCCCAGCAAATATCCGACGTATTTCCAAAGGTGGAAAATTCCTTTTTCTTCCTGTGGCGAAAAGGTATTGCCTAATTTTTTTAAACTGTGAAGAAATACGAGACTGAAGCCTATATAAGTCGCCATCATATCCCAGGAATTGATCGGTTCGCCCCAGTTTTCCGTGTCCCAGTTTTTATAATATTTCTTGATGGAAAGTCTTGCGTATGAATGAATCAGCCGGGTTTTTATGGCAAATTCGTAGCCTTTTTTATGAATTTCCAGTGCGTCATATCTTGTGACATTCACCCAAAAGTCCAATGTTTCGGAAAGTCTTTTTACGGCCCCTTTTTTTAAGGCTTCTGTTGCAATTAATGGTTTGTTGAGATAAGCATAATCATAACCACCCATTAAGCAGTAGTCACGTAGGGAAATCAATGAATCGAGATTGCTTCTCATGCAAAGTTCTGCGCCGCTTTTAACCAGGTCATAATCCAGCCAATCCGGGATTTTCTGAGTCTGCAGAAAAAGTTTTTTTACACTTTCCGGAACATCATCGTTCTCAGAAACGCCGTTTCGGATATAACCTTCGATTTCCCGGGATGCTTCATTAAATTTTTTCGTTAAATAAACATCTTTTACCACTTCATCACCGATTTCATCTGCATGATAATAGTAGGGTGCAAATTTTTCAAAGTCTTTAAAATTGGGTTGGGCTCCGGAAAAATCTATAAGTTCTTTTCCGTTGCCTTTAATCCAAAAGTCTTTGAAGTGTGATGAATTCTTGAATCGTGGTTGTAAAATCGTTATTTCCATGTAGTATAAAAATACAAGTTTTACGCCGAAGTTTCATTGTGAGATTTATCAGGAATTTACATTCAATATGATCTTTTAATTTATTTTATATATCTAATTATTGATTTATGTTGATTTTATTCGCTATTGATAATTCGCAATTCACCCTAAATAAGCCCCCATTCGAAAGCCTTCTTCAATAGTTCTTTGCTGTTTCTCGAATTGGTTTTTGCTAAAATATTTTTTCGATGAGAGCGAACGGTATGTTCAGAAAGGATCAGCATTTTGGAAATCTCGGATCCTGAGTAGCCTTTTGCAATATGAGATAAACTTTCGGTTTCTCTTCTCGTTAAATTTATTCCGGATAAATGATCATTTGAAGAAATATTTTCAATTTTTATTTGATGGAAGTCATTTCTGGGTCCAAATCCCGCAATTAAAACTGTACGGGGGTTTTCCTTCGTAATATGATTGATATTGGTATGAATATTAATGGATTGAATCAGATTTTTATCTTCATCTTCCAGGGTAAGAATTGCCTGATGGTGAAAAAGTTCATAGTTTCCGGCGGCGGTTTTCATTCTGAAACAGTAGCTTGGCTTAAGGTAAAGTTGATGCTCTTTACCGATCTCCATTATTTTTTCAACTACTTTTTGCTCGGCTTTTACAATAAATTCGATATCATCAGGATGGGTAAGGTCGATAATTTCTTTTAAATTTTGTGGATATTCTTCTAATCCATGGAGTTTTAAAATATTTTCATGATGGTGAGAAATCGTACTGTTGGTAAGATTTAGTACATAATAATAAAATTCACCAATAGCAAACATTTCACCGATAATACGTTCGATGGAAGGTATGTTTGAAATAGTCTTGCTCTCTTTTCTGACACCGGGATAAGTGTTCCAGACTTCTATCAAAGGGTGTTTTTTTTCTGGATTGTCCATGATTAAGTTTGACTTCTAAAAATAGTTAAAGTTTTCTTAAAAAATACCACAAAAGGGGGATTTTTTTGTATTGATTAAATTTTAAAATTTGTATTGACTAATAACCTTGAAAACTCACTTCTAAAATATTCCGTTTAATATTATTTCTTTGTATTTTTAACCAATAAATACAATTTGATTATAATTGTTTATTATAACATGAAAATAAGTTTATGATTTTCTGTTAGCTGTTTGAAAATAATAAACTGGAATCCCCTGCAAATTTGTAGGGGATTCATTATTTTTTTCAATTTCAGTTTCAGTTGTCTCTAAAAATTACACAAACGGGTAATTTTTGTATTCATGGATTTTTAAAATTTGTATAAAAAATTGATAACCATGAAAACAAATCTATTATTGCTGTTTCTGCTGGGTTGGGCGGGAATGGTTTTTGGACAGGAAGATGAGATCAAAAAAGATGGAAATTATTATTTTAATTATCCCATAAGTGCACAACTAATTAATTTAAAGTCTACAGATAACACTGATAAAACAGCAGTTGAAAGTATAATAGTTGGGAAAAAAATAAATGTTAAAGTCAAAAAGGTGGAAGCTGGTCAGGTAACATTCGAGTTCACTGATAAACTGGGACTCGGTTTAGATGAAAGAAGAACCTATAGTCTTTCTACATAGGAGTTTAGAAACATTACAGAACCTGTTTATAATCGTATTGAATGGCGGTTTGGTGTTTACACAGTTCCATTTAAGCTCAGGTTTGGCGGGTTTTTTTTTGATGCCAATGTAAATTTGGGTACAAATATAGGAGCAAAAATCAGAATGAACAGGGAAGTTGAAAAAGGTTTTGCACTGGAACCTATTTTTGGTTTTGGAATTGCCAGCATTAAATTAGATACGTCTAATAGTAGCACATCTTCAGGAACAAATGTAAGTGCTTTTACCATTAATACAGGTGTTTTAATACATATCACAAGTGCTATTAATGTTGGAATTACATATGGTTTTGATAATATAAGTAAAAATGATCAGGATTTATATCAATGGAAATATAATGGAAAAGGCTGGCTTGGGTTAGGAATTAATGTTTCTTTAAACAATCAAAGTGATAATACTGGTGATGCCAGGAGTGATAATTTAAGTATTACTTCAGGTAACTAATTTTATTCTCTTCAAAAAATCTCAACAGTTCTTGTTTATTATTCACAGAAAAAGAACGCCTCTTTCCATCTTTCAATTTTAAAAAAATAATTTCATTGTTCCCCGTAATAAAGGCTTTACCATATTTTTTGGAAAGACGAACACCCCAACCACCGAAATCCCAAATAGGATCTGTATTTACAATCTGGATTTCCTGGATTTCGTTCCACAAAATCTTTTTGGCTTTAAAGGTGAAGGGGAAGAAACTATATTCAAAATAGTTTTGATTTAAATTCAACCTTAAAAAAGAAAAGGCAAACAGGGCAATGAGAGGAAGTGTAATTCCAATAACAATCAGAGGCGATTCATTTTCTTTGAAAAGAATAAAGCCGGCAACAATGGATTGAAAAACAAGAAGGATAATGATCATTTTAGGAAATCCCGATTTTTCCTGAAAAACATTGTCGGACATAATATTTTAAACTTTATATAAAATTACAAAAAAATTAAAAGAAAAAACCTTCCAATTTGGAAGGTTTTATATTATTTATTACTGATTGCTTATTACTAATTATAAGGAAGCAGCATGTACCAACATATCTACCAACTTGTTTGAGTAACCCATTTCGTTGTCATACCAAGAAACAAGTTTTACGAAGTTCGGAGAAAGCATGATACCAGCGTCTTTATCGAAGATTGAAGTTCTCTTATCTCCTACGAAATCCTGAGAAACTACAGCATCTTCAGTGTATCCAAGGATACCTTTCAATTCCCCTTCAGAAGCAGCTTTGATTGCAGCGCAGATTTCTTCGTAAGAAGTAGCTTTTTCTAATCTTACCGTTAAATCCACTACAGAAACATCAACAGTTGGTACTCTGAAAGACATACCTGTTAATTTTCCGTTTAGTGAAGGGATTACTTTTCCTACCGCTTTAGCAGCACCTGTAGAAGAAGGAATGATATTATTAAGCGCAGCTCTACCACCTCTCCAGTCTTTCATTGAAGGACCGTCAACAGTTTTCTGAGTTGCCGTTGTAGCGTGTACCGTTGTCATCAAACCTTCTACGATTCCGAAGTTATCGTGGATTACTTTAGCCAATGGAGCTAAACAGTTCGTTGTACAAGAAGCATTTGATAAAATTTTGATATCGTCAGTAAGTTCTTTGTGGTTTACTCCCATTACGAACATTGGCGTATCATCTTTAGAAGGAGCAGAAAGAATTACTTTTTTTGCACCTGCATTGATATGTTTAGCAGCATTTTCTTTATCAAGGAAAAGACCTGTAGATTCTACGATATAATCAGCTCCGATTTCGTTCCACTTTAGGTTGTTCGGGTCTCTTTCAGCTGTTACTCTGATTCTTTTTCCGTTTACTACAAGGTCGTTTCCTTCTACAGAAACCTCACCTGGGAAAATCCCGTGTACAGAGTCATATTTTAACATGTAAGCCATGTATGTGGCATCGATAAGGTCATTGATTCCCACTACTTCGATGTTATCTCTTTCAGTCATTGCTCTGAAAACAAGACGTCCAATTCTACCAAACCCGTTGATACCGACTTTGCTTGTTGACATACTAGTTTGTTTCAATTATATTAAAAATCTTAGATTGCTAAAATTGCTGAACTCAGTAAAAGATCTTTGTTGATTTCGTTATGTTTTTTAATGGCTTCTTCGATTGGTGTGAAAACCAAATCATTAGAACGCATTCCTGCCATTACGTTTGTTTTTCCTTCCATTAATCCGATTACGGCTCCGTATCCCAGTCTGCTTGCCAAAACTCTGTCTGCACAGCTTGGAGAGCCTCCTCTCTGGATGTGTCCTAAAATAGTAACACGAATATCATAATCAGGGAATTCATCTTTAGTTTCTTTGGCAAGGTCGTAGATATTTCCTAATTTCTCTCCTTCTGCCACCACAACAATGCTTGATGCCTTTCCTGTTTTTTCAGCCTTTCTGAAGTTGGCAAACAGATCTTCCATACTGTCTTTTTTCTCAGGAATTAAAATATCCAACGCACCAGTTGCCAATCCACTGTTTAAAGCAATAAAGCCTGCGTCACGTCCCATTACTTCAACAAAGAAAACCCTGTTGTGAGAAGTTGCTGTATCACGGATTTTATCGATCGCTTCCATTGCGGTATTCAAAGCGGTGTCATAACCGATCGTGTTGTCGGTCCCGAAAATATCATTATCAATAGTTCCTGGTACACCGATTACTTTGATTCCGAATTCTTCGTTAAAAATTTTCGCTCCCGTAAAAGTTCCGTCACCACCAATGCAAACCAACGCGTCAACACCATGTTTAACGCAGTTTTCATAAGCTTTTTGACGACCTTCTTTAGTTTTAAATTCCATGGAACGGGCAGATTTAAGAATAGTTCCACCCTGGTTGATTATATTTTTTACAGAACGAGGCCCCATTTTCAGGAAATCCCCGCCGATCAGACCATTATAGCCTTCTCGTACTCCGTAACATTCTATGTTATAGTAATTTGCGGTTCTTACCACCGCTCTTAATGCTGCATTCATACCGGGAGAATCTCCTCCTGAGGTAAGAACTGCAATTTTTTTTACAGCACTCTCTTTCATCTAGTAAAAAATTTCGAACACAAATTTACAAAAACAAGTTCAGATAATTGCAGTAACTTCATAAGAGTTTTGAATATAAATTATTAGAAATGTCTAAATTTTGGTTGTTTTAAAAATATAGTTTTAAATTCTTATATGAAAAATGTAAAAATTCTAAATTTAGCGATATGTGAAAATGGAGCGTTAAAAAATATTTTTAGCGTAAGTTTATAAGTCTTGAATTTTTGTTTCTAGACAAAAGAAATTCAATACTTCTCTGTAAGATATTTCCAATACCTTCTCGGAACATGCTGAATATGCAGCTTCAAATTTTTTCTTTCCACAATATTAGTCTTCGTAAAATACCTCTGCCAAAGTGTTTGATAATTTTTTTCCTCATCATGAAACTTTTGCTGATACTTGTTCAAATCTAATTTTTCATCAGGATAAAAGAAATCACAAGTTTCCAGATCATAAAGAATTCCGTAATTTCTTCTCAGATCATAAATCATCCACTTTTGGTCCTGATAACGGTCTTTAAAGTGTTTTCGAATTAAAGGAAGTACATTGAAATCAGGATCAATTTTTGCGAAGAAAACACCATCTTCCATTTTTTCAAAACGAACAAAGGCAGTCATTCGATGCCTTTCCCGACTTACGGATTTACAAATTTTGGAAATTTTTAAAATATCATCATCGGCATAATTTTGTAAAATATTTTCATCCGGATGTTTTATAGATTGTTTTACGGCAGACAAAATAAGCTGTTCAGATTCCGGATCTTCAGATAAATAAACCTTCAAAAGGTCATGAATTCCGGATTTCCCGATATTTTCCTCTAATTTCTTCAAAACCCTTTCCGCTTTATCATTCTGGGTGATCACTTCATAGATTTCTGCAAAAATATTTTCCTGATGAAACCTTTCCCTGCTTACAATTTCCACATCTTTATAACGATATTCAAAAACTTCAAATATTGTAGTGAAAAGCCCATCGAAACTGCCGTCGTAAAGTAGAGTGGTCATTTGAGCTTGCGGGTTTGAAAGTTGTAGTGTTTTAGAGCTTGCAATCTTGTGTTATTTGTGAAAAATATTCGTACAATTTGTGTTTAAAAAAGAGTAAGCTGCTGTGAAAACTGATTATGAAACTTCGAAGAACTTCCTCCAATCAACAGTTTCTTTAAATTTTTATCGGTTAAATATTTCAAATATGCATTTCCGGCATTAAAATCAATAAAATATCTCGCCCGATTCACCGCTGCTCCCAGTTTTTTCAGGTGATCCATCGTCAAAACCTGAAAACGTCTTGCGTTTACAATTTTTTGAGCTGTTTTTACTCCAATTCCCGGAATTCTTAAAATCATCTGATAATCTGCAGTCTGCAAATTAATAGGAAATTGATGCAAATGTCTCAATGCCCAACTTAATTTCGGGTCAACTTCCAAATCCAGAAACGGCATATTGAGGTCTAAAATTTCTTCCGCTTTAAAACCATAAAAACGCATCAGCCAATCCGACTGATACAAGCGGTTTTCCCGAAGCATCGGAACTTCCGTTGTTAGAGAAGGCAATCTTTTGTCTTCCAAAACCGGAACATATCCAGAATAGTAAACTCTTTTAAGATTAAAATTTTTATAAAAATGGTCGGCAACTTTGATAATTTGTAAATCATTTTCATTCGTCGCCCCCACGATCATCTGCGTGGATTGTCCTGCCGGTGCAAACTTTGGAACTTTCCTGAAAACTTTCTTTTCATCTTTATATTGTGCAATTCCGTTCTGAATATATTTCATCGGATTGAGCATATCCTGCCGATTTTTTTCAGGAGCCAATAATTTTAATCCGCTTTCTGTAGGAATTTCAAGATTAATAGATAATCTGTCGGCGTATAAAGCAGCTTCCTGCATCAGTTCATCACTTGCTCCCGGAATTGATTTTAAATGAATATATCCGTTAAAATTCTTTTCCAGGCGTAATTTTTTTGCGACACGAACCAATCGTTCCATCGTGGTATCTGCATTTTTGAAAATTCCTGAACTTAAAAATAAACCTTCAATATAATTTCTGCGGTAAAAATTGATCGTTAAATCAACCACTTCTTCTACCGTAAAAGCAGCCCTTTTAATATCATTTGAACTTCTGGAAACACAATAGGCACAATCGTAAATACAATGGTTCGTTAATAGAATTTTGAGAAGCGAAACACAGCGCCCGTCTTCAGTATAAGTATGACAGATCCCGCTTGCAGAGCTGTCTCCCAAAGCGCCTTTCGTATTCTTTCTCGTTCCTCCGCTGGATGAGCAGGAAACATCATATTTCGCTGCATCGGCAAGGATTTCGAGTTTTTCTTTGAGGCGGTCAAAATTCATATTTAATTTTTTTTCTTTACACATAAGTCACATTAGTTTTAGTTTTGAAAATATTTAATTTTCTTCTTATATGATCTTAATATTTTCAATGTATTTACTCAAATCTAATATGACTTATGTGTTAAAAAAATATAACTTTTATAGTTAAACTTTAAAATTTATATTCAAATGTAGTTCCAAAATTGATAAATGTCAACCTTTTTTCATTGAAGTTATCAACACA
>CBFGVN010000113.1:0-8806 GCA_965651845.1 uncultured Chryseobacterium sp.
TGAGAAGTCAGTATTTTCAGGGCTCAGGCGAAGATTTCGGGACATTCCTGGAAAGCTATAAAGGATCTGCAATTGCTGAAGAATACAGGAATCTTGCCCAAAGAGTTCAGATTGAAAAATATGCTCCGGTAAAATCTTCCGAGGGAATTGAAGAGCTTTTAAAAGCAATTGTTAATTTATATTCTCAGATGATCAAATAATCAATTTATTGTCATATTTTTGCGAAATTTTTAATTACAAAGAGATGGAAATTTTTAATGATTTTTCTATAAAAGAAATTATTACCTGTTTTATGGTTCTTTTCGCCGTGATTGATATCATCGGTTCTATTCCTATTATAGTAAGTCTTCAGCAGAAATTTGGAAAAATTGAAGCTGAAAGAGCTGCTATTACAGCAGGTGTAATTATGCTTGTTTTTCTTTTTGTAGGAAATAAAATAAATTTTTGAATCAAAATGTTCTCCTAAAATTTATTGGTGTTGATGTAAATTCTTTTGCCATCGCCGGTGCATTTGTAATTTTCATTATCGCCATGGAAATGATTTTGGGAATCGAGATCAACAAAACTGCAGAAGCAAGAGCTGCATCCATCGTTCCTATTGCTTTCCCTTTGGTAGCAGGAGCGGGAACGTTGACCACCACATTATCTCTAAAAGCTGAATTTCACGATATTAATATCATTTTTGGGATCATTCTCAATACAATTTTCGTATATTTGGTGCTGAAATCTGCGACCTGGCTGGAAAAGAAAATGGGTGATGCTACATTAGCGATCTTACAGAAAGTTTTCGGAATCATCCTTTTGGCGATTTCAATTAAATTATTCACCGCAAATTTTGCACAATTGGTGCAGACTTATATTAATTTTTAAGAATTATGCAGAAGTTTTATAAAGTATTTTTGGTACTGTTTATCGTTTTTATCGCAATCAATCTTTATGCTCTTGATTGGCAGTCGGAAATCTTATCTGAAGATAATCTGAAGTTTGTATTTTCTATCGCCTCGGCGGTTATTGGTCTGATCATCGTTTTCGTCATGAATACGTGGAGTAAGATCGGTCTTAAGAAATAAGATAATTTTTGATATAATATAAAAACCCTTTCAATTGGAAGGGTTATTTTTTTGGATATGAGAGGGGGATGTCACGCTATCTATCGAAGAATCTCTAAGCAAAATAGGTTAGAAAACAACCAAATTCTTGAAAACCACTTCCGACTTCAATTCCGTTTCAATCCATTCTTTTTCAGGGCTGCTTTGAGCCGTAATTCCTCCTCCTACGAATAAGTGCACAGCATTTTTGTAAAGCTTAGAGCACCTGAGGTTAACGAAATATTGCACCGTTTTTTCTGTTTCAATCTTGATATATCCGGCATACAATTCTCGCGGAAATTTTTCTAAATTCTGAATATTTTCCTTACAAAACTCTTTCGGAATACCACAAACAGCAGGTGTAGGATGTAGTTCGTGGATAATTTTATCTAAATCTTCAGTTTTAATTTTTGCTTTAAAATCTGTTCGAAGATGTTTAATATTTCCTGAAATATGATCATATGTGTCAGATTCTTCTGTATTTTCAGAATAATTATTTAAAATATTTCTGATATAGGTTGTAACAGGTTTTTGCTCTTCAATTTCTTTTTCAGACCAGCTTTCTGAAACGGGAAGAGTTCCTGCAAGGCTCATGGTTTCGAAATCGTGGGTTTCTTTATTGAATTTGCCCAATACTTCCGAAAAAGCACCCATCCAAGAAGTTTCTCCATTAATGAAAATATACCTGAATGCATTGGGATAAGACTGACAAAGATTTTTAAAACTCTTTTTTAAATCAAATTCATTAAATTCAGTGAAAATTTTTCTTCTGGAATAAACAAGCTTCGGAAGCTGATTCCTTTTAATTACGTCAATGACCTTTCTCAGATTTTCTAAGTATTCTTCTTTGGTTTCCGCCGAAAAATGGTTGTTGTCTTCTGGAAGAAATTCACTTGAAATGCTTGCTTGATCGAATCTTTCAGAATCTATTTCAACAATATTTCCATTAAAATTAATTTGGTTTTCGCCACCAAAGGAATAGAAACTAACACTATTTTCATCTGAATTTTCGTCTGTCGAATACAGTTTTTCGTCGAATGGTAATTTGAAATAAATCATTATTTAGAGCATTATTCGAAAAATTATCTGGAAATTATGTAAGCGATTCCCAAATTGACTTTTCTTTCTGCAAAGGTATTATTAGTCTTAAAAATGTCAAAATCAAATGAGCTGTTTTTTAATGAAACATCCATCTTGTACTGCTGGTAATCGAGAGAAAGCATAATTTTTCTGAAAATCCTGTACTGAACACCAAATGAAAATCCTAAATTGGTTTGATCACTTTTAAAATCATCCAGTTTGCTTAAAACAGCATTTTCAGGAACCAAAAACTGCATCTTATAAGTATTTCTGTTCACTAAAAACCCGGCAAAAGGCCGAATATTTTTCCATTCATAGAATAATTTTAACTGAAAAGTATATTCGAAATGTTTATTATTAAATCGTTGAAATAATAAAGGTTGGTGATCATCTGTAAAATAAAATCCATTCAAATAGGTTTCTTCTTTATTGGCATCCAAATCAAAGGAAGAATTCCAGTGATAAACATTGGCGGACAATAGCAGGGAGAATTTATTAAAGATGGTCTTTGATATCCAGATTCCTAAATTTTCCCCCACTTGAGGCCTGTTCGGAAGCTGTTTTCCCCAATCGTTGTATTTTAGGCCGATTCCGGCTTCCAACCCGTAATGAAAACTGTTTATTTTTTGGTTTCTGACCTTATTTATTGCTTTTTGCTTTTCAATTTCTTCTTCATATATATTTCGTACAAATTTCGTTTCCTGAACTTTTAATTCTGGAAATATTACATCATTTTGTCTAAACTTAACAGGTTTCATCAAGTAAACCGTATCATATACTATAACTTTTTCATAAACATATACTGTATCAACTTTCTTTTTTCTTTGAGAATAAGAAAAGCTGAATATAAGGGCAGAAAAAAGAAATAATATTTTTCTAAAAAACATGGTTAATTATTAATTTTATTTTTCAACAAATATGGTATCTCTTTGAATAATTTTTTTCACGACAATTACTTTCTGAGGTACTTCTTTTATTGAATCTTTAATGGGTGCTTTTTTTAAATTTGTTTTTATTTCCAGGTTTTGATGTGGCGAATTTGCTTCTGTTTCCGAGTTTTCTTTTAGTTTTTCAGTTCTTTCATTTTCATTATCAGAAATATCATTTAAATGTAAGGGAATATTTTTAATTGATTTTTCTGACTTCAATAAAGTTCCTGTTTTTTTATTTGAACTAACGGGATGAGTTGAATTTTTTAACCATGATTTTTTAGGATTCAAGAAAATAACAAAGCTTACCATAATGAGTAAAATAGTAAAACCGATGATCAGTTTCTTTCTCCAGGTATGATTTGAAGTCACTAAAAATGCAGAATTATTTATTGAAATATTTTCAGGAATTTCAATTTTTTTGGAAGGAGAGATTTTAAAATCTGCAAATTTACTTTGAAAAGTTTGTGACCACAACAATCCTCCCAATCCGAAAATAACAAGCAAATGAGCCATTTTCTTTTTGGGAGTGTTGTGATTGACAATATTATTCAGTAAATAATTCTGAACAGATTTTTTGGCCCTCAAAAGATGCGATTTTGAGGTGTTTACCGTAATTCCCAATACGTTGGAAATTTCTGCGTGGGAGTAGTTTTCAATAAAATATAAATTGAAAACCGATTTATGATGGGGTGGAAGACTGTCTATAGAAGACAGCAGCTCTTCATTTGTAAAATCGTAAATGAAAATATTTTTTTCTTCCGAAAGATGATGATCCATTTCTGAATAAGTATCTGGAATTTCTGATGGTTCGGTTGTAACAAAAGAATCTTTACTATGCTTGCGGATATATTGCAAAGCATTGTTGATTACAATCTTTTTAAGCCAGGCAAAAAGCGCTTTTTCATCTTTCAGCTGATGATTTTTTTGTATCGCCAAAATGAAGCTGTCTTGTACAATATCCTCAGCAGTATAAATATCGTGTATATATCTGCGGCAAATCCCCAAAAGTTTTGGGGATAAACCTAAATAAATTTTGTTCCAGTCCGGCTTTGTTTTAGACATATATTAGTTTTCTACAACATAGATTGAGTTGAAAGTTCCGGTATAGTTCAAAGTTCCGTTTTGTACGCTGGTTATACTTTGTGTTTCCACGCCGTTGATAAATACTTTTCCTGTATAAGTCGTATTATTGGGAGTATTATACTTGATCATGTATATATTATTGTCGAGCGCAAATAAATCCTGAATATAAGGTAAAGAAGAAAAACCTGTAGCAATTATGTTATTATTTTTAAAATAATCATTCCCTTGATTATAATAAGTTGTATACAAATCATTTGTAGAAGTATCGGATGCTATTTTGCCGTAGAAAGGAAGATTTAAGGCATAATTTCCGATGAGTGTTTCCACACTAGTAGAAATATTTTTAGAATAATATTTGGAATTCTTCTGAAATAAGATGTGCAGGCCATTGCTGTTTTTAGCAAAATTAAATACATAATTTGGATGATTAAGCGAGTTGAAAACAGTATTTTTAAAATAACCCCGGTCTGTATTTTGGCTATTGTCAACAATCAAAGCAGATACATACACATCAGACCCATTTACAAAAATGCCTTCTGCAGACGGTACATACTCACTTTTATAAAGCACTGTTTTTATACCATTTTTCCAGTAGCAAAGTTCATATCTTTCGGCAGGGGTTGAAGGAGAAAGATTTTCCGCATAACCTGCAAAATAGAGATCTCCGTTGTTGACTGCAAAACCTGTAATGTCATTTTGCGCTGTATTGGGAATACCCAAATGTTGCTTGATCTCAGTCTTCGTTCCGTTTTTCCAGAAATAATGTATAGATTTGAATGATGTAGGAGTGGATCCGTTGCTGCCTGTTACATAGATATTATTGCTTTCAACTTTAATTTCCAGCGGGATAAGATTGTCACCACCGGTTAAATCTGTTTTCACATTGTTTTTCCAATAACAGGCTTTATTATTTTCTTTACCCGCAATATAGACATCATAGGATTGCGTTTTTTCTGTTTCTTCATTAAGCGTACTGCTGTCATTATTGCAAGAATTGAAAATGGATAAAACAGATACAAAAAAAGGTAGAAGTAGTTTTTTCATAAGAATTTGTTTTTAAGTTCTATTAACAAGATGCAAAAATTTCAAAAGGTTGCAGTAAGAATACAAAAAAAGCTCAAATTTTTTTTGAGCCTGTATTGATATGTGAAATTTATTTATGAATAATATTATTTGTCATCGTTGTATGATTGATTAATTGACCTTTTTCATCACGAATCTCAATTTCAGAAACATGCATGGATCTTCCCTTTCTGATGAATCTTGCGACGGCCGTTACGATTCCGTCTTTTTTGCTTCTTAAATGATTGGAATTAATATTCGTTCCGACCCCGTAATATTTTTCACCATCTATAAAGATATTAGACAGACTAGAACCCATAGTTTCCGCCAGCACACAGCTTGCACCGCCATGCATGATCCCGAAAGGCTGATGAATTCTCGGCAAAACAGGCATTGTGGCCGTTAATGTTTCATTTTCAATATCAATATCAATGAATTTTATATCAAGAGTTTTCGCAAATGTTTCTTCACCCCAATTGTTGATGAAGTCTAATATTTCTTCTTTGGTTTTATCTTTAATGTACATATTTATGAGTAATTAGTAATGGGTAATGAGTAATTTTGCTTATTGCTTATTGCTCATTTCCCATGATATTCGGATTCCAGTTTTCCGGAACTTTTGGAACGATATCGTTTTTGATGTAATAATCCTGAATTTCCTGCATAATTTCTGTAAACGGAACGGAAGCAATTCTTTCGTAAGGAATAGTATATCCTAAATAAATAATCTTCCTTTTAAAATCTCCTGCTGCCAAAACAATCGGAACTTTAGCAGCTAAAGCCATGTGATAAAAGCCTTTTCTCCATTTTGGAACCCAGCTTCTTGTACCTTCCGGTGTGATGACCAGACTGAAATTATCTTTTTCAAACTGTTTGGCCACAAAATTTACCAGATCATTTTTCTGGCTTCTGTCGATCCCGATCCCGCCTAAACCCTTTACTAATCCTCCGTACCAGGCTTTTGTGTGAGCGTCTTTAATGATAACTTTCAGAGGCTTTTCCAATGCCCAGTAGGCGAAATTACCCAAAATATATTCCATGTTGTGCGTGTGTGGCGCTACAACGAGAATACATCTGTTGAGGCTGTTGACGTCGCCTTGTAAGACGATTTTCCAGCCCATCATTTTTAACATCAGTTTGCCGAATAGTTTCTTCATATTTTCACATTAAAACAAAAAAAGTATAACCAAAGTGGTTATACTTTACAAATATATTGAAATATTATCGCTCTTAAAATAAACCGCTGATTAAATCTACGATTTTCATTATGATTTCTAGTGCTAGTTGTACCATGATTATTAAATATTTTTGAGTGTTTTTGGTTATAATTTTTTTCTACACAAATGTAAAACTTTTTATTAACATGACGAACAAATATTTTATATTTTTTTGCCCCTTTTGAGAGAAGAAGAGTGTGAATTTCAAACAATTGGCTATCCATTCACACCTTCTGCCACTCTCTGCAGTTAATTATTTAGTTTGTATGGAAATTTCGTTTTTACCTTCGTTTACTTTGATATCTACGTTGCCTTTCATTTTTTTGATGCTGTTTTTCATAGAATCAATTACCTGATCAGCCTGGTTGCTCGGAACTTTTTTACCGTTGATGATAATGCTGTCGCTGTCGTCATCATTTGAGTTGTACTCGATGGTAGAGCCGTTTACCGTGATTTTATTCTTTTCGATTTTAATGTTTCCATGTTCATCTTTATCCTGGTCGTCATCGTTTATTCCGTCTCCGTTCAAATCTCCGTCGAAATCGATTCCGTCTCTTTTTGCAGGGATTACTACAGATTTTGCAGGAACTACCAGTTCATAATCGATGCTGTAATCTCTGAAACGGTGAGCATAAGGATATTTAATGTAGTTTGGAAGAATCACTTTGTTGTCTACAACTTCTACCGGAACATTCACATTCAGAGGAAGATTGTATCCTTTAGCTTCTTTTTTAATAATTAAATATGGCGTTTTTACGTCTGCTTTTCTTGTTACTTCCACGTGGATCCAGTCTTTTTCGAAAACAGAAACCTTGTCAGAATAAAGATCATCTTCGTATCCTCTGAAGTTTTGAGGAATATTTACCTGCTTGAAGTCTACATAAATGCTGTCTGACTTTGTATTGATGGTAACTTCTTCCGTATCTTCTTTATGACCTTTCAGGAACATTTCTTTTTTCGCCATGCTGATTCCGAAGTAAGTGGAAATCGCGATCAGTGCAAGAATTAAAGCTCCGATTACCCATCCTGTATTTCTCAATTTTGTTTTTGGAGAGATTAATTTAATACTCAATAATCCGAACAACATTGCTGGAATTAAACTTCCTAAAGTGATCATGGCCATTAAAACATATCTCATTCCGCCATTGTCAAAATAGAAATCCATTTCACTGATAGGAGGGAAGTCGCTGTTACCCATGAATCCGAAGATTACAAATACTCCGATTAAACAAGAGAAAGACATTAATGCGAAGATTCCGCCCAAAATATATCTGATTACATTCCAGACTCCGCTTCCCGCGTTGTTGATGTAAGGCTTGCTTTCGATATACATTTCTCCGACCCTCTGAGTAGATTCATTGGCAAATTGCACCAATTTATTAGACTCATTCTTAAGATTGTCGAAGTTCATAGGCTTTCCCTTCATTTTCAGGAAATCTGCTGCAGTTTCTGCTTTTGGTAAAACGATCCAAAGGATAATGTAAAGCAGCACAACCAGTGACGAGGAAATTGCGGCTGTGAAAATTCCTAAGACGAAAATTCCTAACCAGATTGCTCTCATCGCAGTAATATCCATTCCTACGTAGTGAGCCAGACCTGCGCAAACCCCTGCGATTTTTTGTCTTTCAGGATCACGGAATAATTGTTTTTTATCTGTATATTCTGTTCCTGTACTGCTTTTTCTCGAATTGTTTTTTTCAGAATAATAAGCTTCTTCCTGTTCTTCTATTTTTTCAGGAGTTCCGATCTGTGCGATTACTTTCTCTACATCTGTATCGTTGATCACTTCACGTTTTCCTAAAGAATCTCTGAAGATTTCCACCATTCTGATTTCTATGTCATGCATTACCTCATCTGCTTCCGAAGCATCCAGAGAGCTTCTAAGAGCATTCAGGTAGTCGCTGAGCTTTATATATGCGTGTTCTTCTATGGTAAAAGAAAAACCTGCGAGTCCTATTGAGAGTGTCTTGTTCATAGCTTTGTTTTTTAATTTTTTTGAGTGATTTGGTTGACTGAATCTGTTAATTCGTTCCAGGTATTTTGAAGTTCATCTAAAAATAATTTACCTTTTTCTGTTATCTGGTAGTATTTTCTCGGAGGTCCTCCGGTAGATTCTTCCCATCTATATGAAAGGAACTCGCCGTTTTTTAATATTTTTAAAAGAGGGTAGAGTGTTCCTTCTACTACATCCAGTTTTCCTTTTTTCAGTTCGTCAATAAGATCGGAAACATACATTTCGCGATGATTGATGAGACTTAGAATACAGAATTCCAGAATTCCTTTTCGCATTTGCGCTTTGGTATTTTCGGTATTCATCTTTGATAAGTTTTGTTAATTAGTTATA